>NZ_JYDG01000010.1:0-172530 GCF_003263545.1 Rahnella sp. AN3-3W3 | reverse complement strand
GCCGCTCGGCCACCCCTCCGCAACGAAGCGAACTATAAACAGTGCCGATCCTCTTGTAAAGTCAGATTCTGTTCGTTTGCCTGAAAAACAGGCATTCGGCTTGCAAGCGGCGATTTAAACATCATTTCGGCGATTTTGAAGCCAGGAAACCGCGCCCTGCCCGCCCTGAGCAGGTAAAGAAGGGTAAAACGTCTTTAATGACGCTCCGCAACTACTTACACTGCAACCTGTTTGTATTTTCACCGACTCCAATTATATACCCAAAATAATTTGGGTCGCAGGAAGGCGGCAAGAGAGGGAATCCCTATGAGCTTACACAGGTAAGTGATTCCGGTGACCGGGCGAAGCTAACGCATCTGCGACACAAAGTATTAAGGGCTTAAGTGAGAATTTTATTATGAACCGCATGGATCGTATCGTTGCATCTTCGTCATCATCACGCGCTGGCTCGTTGCTAAGCACGCACCGGGTGCTGCGTAATACTTATTTTCTGCTGGCGCTGACTTTGGGCGTTTCCGCAATTACTGCGACGGCAAGTACGGTTCTGAGATTGCCGTCCCCCGGTTTTCTGCTGACCCTCGTTGGCTTCTATGGCCTGATGTTCCTGACTTACCGCACAGCGAATAGCCCTGCGGGTATTTTGTCCGCTTTCGCGCTGACCGGCTTTATGGGTTATACGCTCGGCCCTTTGCTGAGCTCGCTGCTTTCGGTCGGTGCCGGTGACATTATTATGCTGGCACTGGGCGGTACCGCACTGGTGTTCTTCTGTTGTTCAGCCTACGTGCTGACCACGCGCAAAGACATGTCGTTCCTTTCCGGCATGATGATGGCAGGTTTTGTTGTGCTGCTGGTGGCGGTGATCGCTAACCTGTTCCTGCAAATTCCGGCGCTGTCGCTGGCAATCAGTTGCCTGTTTATTCTGTTCTCTGCGGGCGCGATTTTGTGGGAAACCAGCAACATTATTCATGGCGGCGAAACCAACTATATTCGCGCGACCGTGAGTCTGTATGTCTCGCTGTACAACATCTTTGTCAGCCTGCTGAGCATCCTGGGTCTGTCATCGCGTAACTGATGATACCGGATGGTCCTCTAAGCCCCGCCCTTGAGCGGGGCTTTTTATTTTGTCTGACCGGCATTTTTGATAAACTGACCGCCGCATTTTTACGGGTTTGAGGTTGTATGCTGCAGTTTGAAGGTCAGGTTATTGAAACCGACGCTCAGGGTTACCTGAAAAACAGTCAGGACTGGCAGGAAGGCATGGCACCCCTGCTGGCGGAAGAAGAAGGGATAGCGCTTACCGATGCCCACTGGGAAGTCGTGCGTTTCGTACGCGAGTTTTATCTCGAATTCAATACGTCGCCTGCCGTACGCATGCTGGTGAAAGCGATGGCGCAGAAATATGGCGAAGAGAAAGGCAACAGCCGCTATCTGTTCCGGCTGTTCCCTAAAGGCCCGGCTAAACAGGCGACCAAAATTGCCGGTCTGCCCAAGCCGGTGAAGTGCCTGTAAAAGACTTCAGTATTTGATTTTGAAATCGCTGTAATGGCCGGGTGCGGTCGGCTCGCTGAGCACACGATCTACCCGTGCATGCTTCGGCCCGCCCTGCTTTAACCAGGCCAGCAGCTGTTCCACCTTTTCCTGTTCGCCGCACGCCACCACTTCGACGCTGCCATCCTCAAGATTTTTTGCGTAACCGGTCAGACCTAAACCGGTGGCCTGATGTTGGGTCGCAAAACGAAAACCCACGCCCTGCACCATGCCGTACACATAGGCGGCTATACTGACTGTTGCCATAATTTTCTCTCCGTTAGCGGTATGGTTCGTTGCAATTTCACCTGCATGACCGGACAATGTCGCTCTTTTTTGTCTCCGAACCGACAGAACCTAATTTTATGACTGCACGTTTAATTCTGGCCAAAGGCCGTGAAAAATCACTTCTCCGCCGCCATCCGTGGGTATTTTCCGGCGCGGTACACCGTGTCGAAGGCAAAGCCAATTCCGGCGAGACTATAGATATTGTAGACAGTCAGGGAAAATGGCTGGCACGCGGTGCCTATTCACCGTCTTCTCAGATCCGTGCGCGTGTCTGGACGTTCAAGCAAGACGAAGATATCGACATTGAATTTTTTATCCGCCGTCTGCAACAAGCGCAAAACTGGCGCAATTATATCGCTAAGCGCGACGGACTGGACGGTTACCGCCTGATTGCTGGTGAATCCGACTGTCTGCCGGGCATCACCATCGATCGCTTCCAGAATTTCCTGGTGCTGCAACTGCTGTCAGCGGGTGCCGAATATCAGCGTGCACCGCTGATTGCTGCGCTACAACATTGCTATCCTGAATGCGCAATCTGGGACCGTTCAGACGTCGCCGTGCGTAAAAAAGAAGGCCTGGAACTGACTCAGGGACATGTGGTCGGCGATGAGCCGCCTGCCCTGCTACCAATTCAGGAACACGGCATGAGCCTGCTGGTGGATATCAAGGAAGGCCACAAAACCGGCTTCTACCTCGATCAGCGCGACAGCCGTCTTGCCGCACGTAACTATGCTGCAGGCCGCAACGTTCTGAACTGTTTCTCTTACACCGGCGCGTTTGCGGTATCTGCGCTGATGGGCGGCTGTACGAAAGTCACTAACGTGGATACCTCTCAGGCAGCGCTTGACGTGGCACGTCAGAACGTGGAACTGAACAAGCTGGATCTGTCGAAAGCCGAATTCGTGCGTGAAGACGTTTTCCAGCTGCTGCGTAAATACCGCACCGAAGGTCAGCAGTTCGACATGATTGTGATGGATCCGCCGAAATTCGTTGAGAACAAAAACCAGCTGGCGAGCGCCTGTCGTGGCTACAAAGATATCAATATGCTGGCGCTGCAACTGCTTCGCCCGGGCGGTATCCTGCTGAGCTTCTCCTGTTCCGGCTTGCTGCCAACAGATTTGTTCCAGAAAATTCTGGCCGATGCCGCACTCGATGCAGGACGCGAAATTCAGTTCGTTGAGCAATTCCGTCAGGCCGCCGATCATCCGGTGACCGGCGCCTATCCGGAAGGCTTGTATCTGAAAGGTTTCGCCTGCCTGGTGATGAACTGAAAAGAGTCTGACAGACTAAGCACCGCGTGCCGTACTGACGACACGCCGTCGAATTTTTAGCAGAATGAGCGGTCATAACTTGAAATAGCGCGTTTTATCTCCATATAGAGATCAATGTATTATTTTGGGAGGTGACTATGATTGCCAGTAAATTCGGTATCGGCCAGCAGGTTCGCCACAGACTGTTAGGTTACTTAGGTGTGGTGATTGATGTCGATGCAGAGTATTCGCTCGAAAAGCCCGGTGTCGACGATGTCGCCGCTGATGACTCCATGCGCACCGCTCCCTGGTATCATGTGGTGATGGAAGATGAAGAAGGCCAGCCGGTTCATACCTATCTGGCGGAGATTCAGATTGATCACGAAGCCGCGCGTTCTCATCCGGAGCAAACGTCTCTGGATGACCTGGCTGAATCAGTTCGCAGACAGCTGATGGCGCCACGCCTGCGTAACTGAGTCTGCTCCTGCGGCACGCTCTTAAAATTAAAAACCGGCTTCGATGGCCGGTTTTTTTATTGGTAAATTTCTTTGCTGATTAGAGATGGCGGTTACTTTTCCATCCCCAGACGCGGAATTTCGATTTTCGGACAACGATCCATCACGACTTTTAATCCGGCCTCTTTTGCCAGCACGGCAGCCTGTTCATTGATTATGTCTAACTGAAGCCACAGCACTTTGGCCTTAATGGCAATCGCTTCCTGCGCCACGCCATACGCGGCTTCAACATTACGAAATACATCCACCATATCCACCGGGTGCGGAATTTCTGCCAGAGAGCCGTAGGCTTTTTGCCCCAGTAATTCCTTACCTGCCAGTTTCGGGCTGACCGGGATCACCTCATAGCCCTGAGAAAGCAGATACGCCATCACGCCATAGCTTGGACGCCCCGGATTGTCGCTCGCACCGACCAGTGCGATAGTTTTCACTTCTTCAAGAATCTTGCGAATATCATTATCTTGCACGGGATTATCTCCTTTTACCTGTATTCGTTAAGTGTAACGCAGGCTGGCTATTCCGACAGCCCGTGGATCAAAAAGGCGACTTGCCTCACCTTGCTCGTGTTAATTAAAAACATTTTGTAAAACTTTGACACATTATCGCCATTGCTGAATAATAGACGATGAGCAATTTGGTATTTGGGGAGAGAAGAATGAAAGTCTGTCATGCGCTGGTCGCATTAGCGAGTCTCAGCCTGATGGCGTCAGCTTCGGCGACCTCACTCAAATTGTCTCCGGATGTTGACGTTCTGGTGATCGACGGCAAACAAATGTCTGGCGCTATTCTGAAAGGTGCGGACAGTCTGGAACTCGACGGCGGTCAGCATCAGATCCTGTTTCAGGTCAGCAAAAATCTTCGCGCCGGCTTGATGCCGATGTATCACTCCCCTGCACTTATTGTGACGTTCAATGCTAAAAGCAGTCGTTCCGTTTCTTTCGTTTTGCCCAAACTGAGCAACGAAACCGAAGCAGCGCAATTTAATAAGCAAATGAACTATCAGCTGGTTGATGATCAGGGTCGCCAAATACCGACGCAGCGTGATGTGCTGAATATGTTTAATCCCGGACACACCTCGGACGCTGAAAAATTGATGGTCACGTACAATTTGTCCGGCGCGCGTGCAGCCGTACCTTTGTTCGCGAAAGGCTTCACGGATAAAAAAACGGCACTGGCGCAGGAAACACCGTCGAAAATTTCAATCACTTATCTCCATCCGCTATGGACACGACTGGCTGCTAACGCCAGCTTCGAACAATTTCTGCTCTGGTTTAAACTGCCTGGTGAACAGGAACGGACGTCGTAACTTAACCTGCATCACGCAATCTCTCTGTAAACACTGAATTATCGCCCCCACCCTTTGCAGTAAAACGGACTTTCAGTATTCTGTGATCCACTCTTACTTTCGCGTTGAAGGGAATTTGATGGAATACACGACCCGTACGATCGCAAAACAAAAACACATTGCTCTGGTCGCGCATGACCATTGTAAAAACACCCTGATGAAATGGGTCGACAAAAACGTCGCCGAACTTTCCAAACATGTTCTCTACGCTACCGGCACCACCGGTAATCTGGTACAGCGTAATACCGGCATCAATGTAAAAAGTATGCTGAGCGGCCCGATGGGTGGCGATCAGCAGGTTGGCGCGATGATTGCCGAAGGCAAAATCGATTTGCTGATTTTTCTGTGGGATCCGCTGAATGCGGTTCCGCATGACCCCGATGTGAAAGCCCTGCTGCGTCTGGCAACGGTGTGGAATATTCCGGTAGCGACCAATGTGGCGACCGCGGATTTCCTGATCAATTCCCCGTTATTCCAGTCTGAAGTCGATATTGTGATTCCCGACTATCAACGCTATTTATGGTCGCGCCTGAAAGAGTGATTTAAATTCTCGCGCTGATAAATGCAGTAAGCATCAAAGCAAAAAAGAAAACCCGGCGATTGCCGGGTTTTCTCGTTTCAGGGTTTACGCTGCACCGGGACGCCAATATCTTCCAGTTGTTCCACAAATACTGAAGGACGCTGTTTATCCTGCATCAGCCAGACCTGATGCTTCGCCCGCGTCATGGCCACATACAGTAAACGCCGCTCTTCAGCATCCATAAAGTCTTCAGGTTTCGGAAGCAGGACTTCTTCCAGAAGGGATTCGCGCGCCGCCGCCGGGAAACCGTCGCTACCTTCATGCAGCCCGACGATAATCACATATTCCGCCTGTTGCCCTTTGCTGGCGTGAATGGTCATAAATTCCAGATTGAGTTTTGGCCAGCGCGTTGCCGCCTTCTCGAGAATTTGCGGACGCAGATGGTGATAGCGCGCCAGTACCAGAATCCTCTCGTCGGCTGTGACATATCCGCTGAGTTTATCCAGCAGTTTTTCCATCTGGTCCTCAGGCAGGATCACGACATTCTTCTTATTACCTTTGGTCAGACTGTTCAGCGGTTTTTTCAGCTGATGAGGGTTTTGCTGGACGAACTTATTAGCAATCTCACCGATACGATCGTTGAAACGGTATGTGGTATCCAGCGCACATTGCGCCCCTTCGCCAAAGTTTGTCGCAAAAGCAGTGGTAAGCGAAAGCTCGGCGCCACTGAAACGGTAAATCGCCTGCCAGTCGTCCCCGACCGCGAATAAACTGGTGTGTTTGTTGAGCTTGCGTAATGCCGAAAGCAGCAATGCGCGCTGTGGCGAAATATCTTGAAATTCATCCACCAGAATATGCTTCCACGGGCTGACAAAGCGGCCTTTTTCCAGAATATTCACCGCCTGATGGATGAGCCCAGAGAAATCTACCGCGCCCTCATCTTTGAGCGCAGTTTTCCAGGCTTTCAACAGCGGCGCCATCAGGCGAATGCGTTTCGTGAACAGGTCTCTGACTTCTTCCGGCGCGCTGTCAATCATTTCTGCCTGACTGCCGCCGTGCATCCGCATCAGGCTGAGCCAGCGTTCGAGGCGGCTCCCGAGACGTTCTGCCAGCGATTTATTTTTCCAGTAATCGCCGTCAGGAACCGTCCATTCCAGCTCATCGGTCATCCACTGCCGCCAGCCGCTGGCCTGGACTTTTTTCTCCGCACACTGTTGCTGCCAGGTTTTGATCAGCAGCGAGCGACGCGCTTTAGCATCCGTTTCGAGTTTGCTTATCTTCGGCGCTTTTTTGCTCCCTTCCTGAATAATTTGTAACGCCAGCGCATGGAAGGTTTTGGCTTTAATCCCGTCAGTGTGCAGCCGTTCTTTAATACGGGTATTCATTTCATTCGCAGCCTGACGCCCGAAAGCCAGCAGAAGTATTTGCTCAGGAAGTGCTTCCTGACGACGCAACAACCAACCAGCACGCGCCACCAGCACGGATGTTTTACCGCTACCGGCACCGGCCAGCACCAGAACGGAGTCCTCACCATTGACCACGGCGCGACACTGACTTTCGTTAAGCGGCGAAACCTCAACGGTATCGAAAAAATCGCGATTATCCGCAATGACCCGTTCGGTCCAGGCCAGATTACGTTGTGTGACACTGCGCTTCCCCTGCTCCAGCCAGCGCAGGCAGGTCTGGTAATCATCACGGCAATTGTCAAAATCATTAAGGCGTTCGACGGGCACCGGAACCGCAGAAAAGGCTTCCTGAATATCTTTTTGTACATCGGCTAAATCAGCTCGTTTGAACCATTTATCCTGCTGCTCAATCTGCGTGATTTTTTCGATTTGTCCGTGCAATACCCCCGCGCTAACCCCGCTCATTTCCTGACTCCAGGTCTGCCAGATATTAAGGAGGTACTGATAAAACCGCTGAGTTTCCTGCCATTCGGTACCATGAAGACGGACGACTTTCTGTTCCGGCAATTCAAATTCCAGCTCACCCCAGACAATGCCGCGCTTACATCGGATCTGGATAAGCTGATTAAAAGGGATCAGGTAGTGATGTTTATCGCCACTGACTTCAACGCCCGCATTAAGCAGACGCACCCGGTTGTACGGATGCTGCGCCAGATGTTTCCCGAATGAGGTCGATTTCAATTCCATATCATCACACCGTATTTTCTCTAAAATTCCTGACGGAAAGGTAATGTTTATAATTTTACATGCAAGTGTATTTAAGAGTTTACCTTTGATAAGCGCAGGCGATCCACGTTCCAAAACAGGGTAGAATAAGAGGTATGTTTCCTTTTGGGAAACATGAATTCCTTTAACTTTTCATATCTTCGGGAAGAGCAGACATGCGCACAGTTCTCAATATTCTCAACTTTGTTTTAGGTGGTTTCTTTACCACTCTCGCCTGGCTATTTGCCACGCTGGTGAGCATCGTACTGATCTTCACCCTACCCCTCACCCGCTCTTGCTGGGAGATCACCCGTCTGTCTTTGATGCCATTTGGCAATGAAGCCGTACATGTTGATGAATTGTATCCTGAAAAACGCAATGCGCTGATGTCCGGCGGTGGTACTCTGTTGAATATATTCTGGTTTATTTTCTTCGGCTGGTGGTTATGCTTGTCCCACATCATGGCGGGTATCGCTCAATGTATCAGTATTATCGGCATTCCGGTGGGCATCGCGAATTTTAAAATCGCCGTTATCGCACTGTGGCCGGTCGGACGCCGGGTGGTTTCCGTCGAGCTCGCCAGACAAGTTCGTGAAGCGAATGCCAGCCGTCTGATGAAAGATGGACGCATTCGCTGATTTTCATCATTTTTGATTTTTAAGGTGGGGTTTTTTAGTGCTTTCGATTGCACCGGGCTTAAGGCGTTACGCCTATAACAGCAATGTTCTTTATCACATCAGGATTTTCATTGCTCTGGCAGGCGCGGCCGCCGTTCCATGGTGGCTGGGTGAGATTACGCTGACCATTCCCCTGACGCTCGGTGTCGTCGCCGCCGCGCTGGCTGATCTTGACGATCGTCTTGCCGGCAGGCTGCGCAATTTGCTGATTACGCTGGTATGCTTTTTCATCGCTTCAGCGTCAATCGAATTACTTTTCCCCTATCCCTGGCTATTTGCGCCGGGACTGATGCTTTCCACCTGCGGGTTTATTCTGCTCGGCGCACTCGGCCAGCGTTATGCCACTATTGCTTTTGGCGCGCTGCTGATCGCCATCTATACCATGCTTGGTACGAGCATGTATCACATCTGGTATCAGCAACCACTACTCCTGCTGGCCGGTGCCATCTGGTATAACCTGCTGACGCTGGCCGGGCATATTATCTTTCCTATCCGGCCACTACAGGATCAGATTTCACGCTGCTTCACACAACTCGCGGCGTATCTGGAAGCCAAAGCGACCTTGTTCGACCCCGATCAGGAAGACAATAATCAGCAACTGGTTGAGCTGGCGATGGCTAACGGACAGCTGGTTTCCACGCTTAATCAGACTAAAAATACGCTGCAAACCCGTCTGAAGGGTGACCGTGGTCAGAAAGGGACACGCAGAACTTTGCATTATTATTTCGTGGTGCAGGATATTCACGAACGCGCCAGTTCATCACATGTGAAGTATCTAAAGCTGAGTGAACAATTCCATCACAGTGACATTCTGTTCCGTTTCCAGCGGCTGATGAGTATGCAAGCACGGGCCTGTTTGCAGCTGTCACAATGCATTTTATATCGTCAGAAATATCAGCATAACAGCCAATTTGAGCGGGCGTTTGCGCGGCTGGAAGAAGCATTGAAACGTCTGGAATCTCAGGGCGAGCATCGGGAAATGTTGCAGGCGTTGCGCCATCTTTTACGCAATCTGCACGCCATTGATGCACAACTGGCCAATATTGAATCCGAGCAGTCCCTGCCTGAGAATAATGAGACTGGGAAAAATACGTTTGCCGAAGATCGCCTGACAGGGCTTGATGATATCTGGCTACGTATATCGCGGCACTTCACGCCGCAGTCAGTATTATTCCGCCATGCGGTGCGTATGTCAGTCGTTCTGTTTGTCGGTTACGTGTTTCTTCAGGTCAGTGGTTTACATCATGGCTACTGGATATTGCTCACCAGTTTGTTTGTCTGTCAGCCGAACTACAGCGCCACACGCCGCAGGCTGGCGTTAAGGATTATCGGCACTCTTGCCGGTATCGCGCTGGGTATTCCGATACTGTACTTCGTGCCTTCGATTGACGGGCAAATGATCCTGATCGTCATCAGCGGTTTATTATTCTTCGCCTTTCGCACGGTGCAATATGCGCAGGCAACGATGTTTATTACCCTGCTGGTGCTGTTGTGTTTCAACTTGCTGGGAGAAGGTTTTGAAATCGCCATACCCCGCGTCATCGATACGCTGATTGGGTGTGGTATTGCCTGGGCTGCAGTGACATTTATCTGGCCGGACTGGAAATTCAGGCAAATCGACCGCGTTGTCAGCAAAACTTTCGATGCCAACTGCCGCTACCTTGACGCAATTTTGGTGCAATACCATCAGGGAAAAGACAACAGTCTCGATTATCGTCTGGCACGCCGTGATGCGCATAACTGTGATGCGGAACTGGCGTCAGTTGTTTCGAATATGAGTTCGGAGAAGAATAACGACACAACGACCCTGGATGCCGCATTCCGCTTGCTGTGCCTCAACCATACGATGCTGAGCTATATTTCTGCGCTCGGCGCACATCGTGAAAAGCTCGAAGATGCTGAAACCCTTAGCTTGCTGGATGATGCAGTGTGCTGCGTGGACGGGGCTCTGCACCATCTGCCTGCTGAATCCGAGCGTATTCAGCAGGCTCTTGAAAATCTCAGTGCCCGCATTCAGATGAGAACCACGGATTCGGACAGTAAAGAACAGCTTGTATTGCAACAAATTGGATTACTGGTGGCTCATTTACCTGAACTCACCAGTCTTAACAGTAAAATCCTGCCTGCTCATAACCCGGTCTGACGACCCGCAGCCATCATGTGCTGCGGGTTAGTGCGTCATCGGATACTTTTCTTGCTGATGGTTGAACCAATGAGTTAAAAACTCTCTGGACGCCGTTGGCAAGGCTGCTTCATGAAACCCCAAAATTGCGCCTTCCAGTGCCATCAGCAAATTAATGCCCAAATTCTTTTTTTTTATTGCACACAATTTCAGGTATGCCCCGCACGCACCTTGCATCCGAAGGTCCCCCGAATTTTCGATACCGACTTGCCACAGCATCCGCTCAAGAGCCAGCGAGAGATTGGGTAAGTCTTTCAAACGTGATGCTTCACTGTTTTTCTTTGCTTCAATTTCACGACGCATCCCTTTGATAGAAACTCTCGCCAGTCTCAGCAAAATATGGGGATCACTCCATTGCTCATGACTGACTTTGAAATAGCGTAAATGCACATCCATCCCGCGCTTGCGGTAGATCAGACGTTCCATTTTTTTCCGGCAAAAGTGACCTTCTGTATCATCATTCGCCCTCAGGTATAATTCTCCGTCAGACACCAGACCAAACATGGCTCGATCGGCCGATAAACTGAATCCGCCAAACTGCGTTCGCGAGCGTATATTGCCCAGTGGGGCAAACAGTTCCAGACATTCAAGTACTCTTTTTTTTGATTTATTTATCATTGCGTTATCCTTTTCACATTCATTCCTGACTTCCAATTTGAATTACCAGAACCGCTAAATGCAAAATACGCAATGTCGTGAGTGGCAACAAACATAAAATGCAGTTGCAGTGTGTTGCCTTCAAAATTTGCGAGATGTCTTGGAAAAATTGGGTTGATCTTTGCCTATCGCCAGAGTACTGTACATCCATACAGTAACTCACTGGGGTACATCTCTATGCGAACTCAACACCATACAAATCATCATTTTAGTCAGCTTGCTTTGCCCGTTTCCCGTGCACAGGTAAATACGTCTGCATCCTTGAATAATGGTCTGATCACTGAGTTCGTCTATAGTGCCAGCCAACCTGCTTTTGCCCAGTTACTGCTGCCCCTGCTGCAACATCTCGGTATGCAATCACGGTGGTTGTTGTGGCTGACACCACAACAAAAATTGAGCCGTCACTGGTTATCAGAGTCCGGGCTACCGGTGGATAAAATGGTTCAGGTGAATCAGATCACTGCGATGTCTACTGTCGATGCCATGGAAAAAGCATTGCAAACGGGTAACTACAGTGTCGTGCTTGGATGGTTGCCAGATTTGAATGATGCAGAGAGGGAAAGATTACAAATTGCTGCCCGTCAGGGGGGAGCTTATGGCTTCATTATGAAGCCAACAAATGAACAGAATCCAGCTTGTGGACATCACTCAACAGTAAAAATTCACTCTTCTGTATACCATTAGTTCAAAATAGGAATGTTCCTACGAAAATAATGGGGAACTTAGTGATTTGTGCTGAGAAAGCTCCGGAACCCAGTAAAAACGGGCTTCCTGAATGTAGATTGTCTTCAAAAATTGTCAGTAATTGGTCAAAGCCGTTAAGAAATGTGTACGTTTTTCCCTTTTTTTCCACGGTGTTAACACATCAAGCTTGTAAGTTTCGCGCCACGTTGTAGACTTTACAACGCCAAGGTTGCTCAATAATGCCAACGTAAAGTGGCAAGTTCTGAAATGAAGCAATAATCTTGGCGTAAGGATTTTAACCAAGGGCTTAAAAAGCTTAAAGCTCAATTGCCTATTTGGATGATAACGAGGCGCAAAATGAAAAAGACAGCTATCGCATTAGCAGTGGCACTGGCAGGTTTCGCTACCGTAGCGCAAGCCGCCCCTAAAGATAACACCTGGTATACCGGTGGTAAATTGGGCTGGTCCCAATACCATGACACTGGTTTCGCAAATGCTTACGAAGGTATCGGCAACGGCCCTACCCACGAGAGCCAACTGGGTGCAGGTGCGTTCTTGGGTTACCAAGCGAACCAATACCTGGGCTTTGAAATGGGATATGACTGGCTTGGCCGTATGCCTTACAAAGGCAGCGTAAACAATGGCGCGTTCAAAGCACAAGGCGTTCAGCTGGCTGCTAAACTGAGCTACCCACTGACTGACGATCTGGACATCTATACCCGTCTGGGTGGTATGGTTTGGCGTGCAGACGCTAAAGGTAACTTCGACAATGGCGCAGCTGGCCGCGTAAGCGATCACGACACCGGTGTTTCTCCACTGGCAGCCGTTGGTCTTGAATACGCTGTGACCAAAAACTGGGCTACCCGTCTGGATTACCAGTGGGTTAACAACATCGGTGACGCTGCTACTGTTGGCGCACGTCCTGATAACGGCATGCTGGCTGTGGGTGTTTCTTACCGTTTCGGTCAAGAAGAAGCTGCTCCAGTTGTTGCTCCGGCACCAGCACCAGCTCCAGTTGTTGAGACTAAGAAATTCACTCTGAAATCTGACGTTCTCTTCAACTTCAACAAAGCAACTCTGAAACCAGAAGGCCAACAGGCTCTGGATCAGCTGTACAGCCAGTTGAGCTCAATCGATCCTAAAGACGGTTCTGTTATCGTTCTGGGTTACACCGACCGTATCGGTTCAGAACAATACAACCAGAAACTGTCTGAGCAACGTGCTCAGAGCGTAGTAGATTACCTGGTATCTAAAGGTATCCCTGCTAACAAGATCTCTGCACAAGGCCAGGGTAAATCTAACCCAGTTACCGGTTCTACCTGTGACTCCGTTAAAGGCCGTGCTGCTCTGATCGACTGCCTGGCACCAGACCGTCGTGTAGAAATCGAAGTTAAAGGCTACAAAGATACTGTTACTCAGCCACAGGCTTAATAACACTCTTTAGCTTTTGCTACAGATATCAAAAACCCCGCCTCGGCGGGGTTTTTTTATGTCTTCAGTCAGTGAAGTGAAATGTTTCTTTTTATGAAAAGTCAGTGAAATGCCTTCTGATGAGAAAGTCTGTAAAGAATTCGGGGAAGGAAAAAGAGAGACTCAGCTCTCTTTTTTACCGAGGATTTGTTCCAGATCTTCTTTAAGTGAAGACATCTGATTTGCGTACTTCTCTTTACGTTCCGCATCTTCAAGCAACTGAATGATCGTATCAGACAATGTTGCTCCGCGCCTTTGCGCCAGTCCAGCCAGTCGCTGCCAGACAAGAAATTCCAGGTCAATGGACTTCTTACGCGTATGCTGATGTTCAGCATTAAAATGACGCTTACGGCGGGCACGGATGGTTTGTTTTAGCCGATTTTCCAGCGACGGATTCATATTATTAACGATCCAATCCGTCACCTTAACAGGCTCGTTTTCCAGCCTGAGAAGTTGATTCACGGATTCTTCAGCAGCGCTGTTTTCCAAATGACGAGTAATCCGCTCACCTTCCCGGTGTTTTTTCACCAGATACTTCCATTTCCAACCGCTTTCGAGATTTTCCAGTTGCTGATATTTCATCGTGAACTCTTCGGTGACCACGTAACTTTACTAAGCATAACAGCTTTAATTCAATTTTCACCCCAAATAAACCCGCTTATTTTGCCTGTTTTTTAAGCACCCGTTCAGCAATGTGCGCTAAGAGCATTTGTGCTGCGACTCTCATTGTATGCAGCCGGATTTATTCTTGTATAATCGCTCTTTCCCTTTTTATAGAAAACAGCTAACACATTGACCAATAACCGACTTGACTGGCAGCTTTTACTGCCCGATACCGCGCCTTACGAGGCAATTTTTGCAACGGCTTCCCAGTTAGCCCCTGTCGATTTCGCAGGCACACAGCCCCGGCTGGAAAATGGTTTAACGCTGTTTTGTCATCCCCGTTCGCGTGCGCGTTTTATGACGCTCAAAGCGCAGGAAAATCGCGAGTACTTGTCACGCATCGCTGATGTAGTCAGCAATCTGCTGCCGGAACAAACTGAAGTTATTGGCAACCGCTATCATATTGACGGTAATAAGGTGGCGCTGCTGGCGGCTAAATCTTCAGAAGATACCTTTGCTGCAAGCTTTACCTGCCAGTACCGCGAATGGATTGAGCCGGAACAATTGTTTGGCTGTGTTCGCCTGTTTAAGGATCAGATTCAACTCGAACCGGGTCTGGTTCATCAGGTCAATGGCGGTGTTTTAGTGCTGTCTATCCGCACACTCATCGCTCAGCCACTGATGTGGTTGCGACTTAAGCAAATGATCACTGAAGGCCACTATCACTGGGTATCTCCGGATGAGACAAAACCGTTGCCAGTGACGGTGCCTCCGATGCCGCTGGATCTGCGTCTTATTCTGGTGGGCGATCGCTTGTCGCTGGGCGACCTCAGCGATATGGAACCGGAGCTGATGGATTCTGCCATCTATGGCGAATTTGAAGCAGACCTGCCACTGACCGAAGAAAGTGACATGGAAACCTGGTGTGGTTACGTTAACACGCTGGCCGATGAGCTTGAGATCCCGCGTCTGGCTGCCGATGCCTGGCCTGAGTTTCTGAAAATTGCCATCCGCCACAGCACCGATCAGGGAAGCCTGACGCTCGATCCTGTCTGGATAAATGCCCAGCTAAGCGAAGCCGCGCTTTATAATGAAGATGAGTTGCTCGGTGCCAAATCTCTTGAAGCGGCGGCGAATGCACGTGCATGGCGAGAAAGCTACCTGCAGGAACGTATGCAGGACGAAATTGAGCTTGGGCAAATCCGTATTGAAACCGAAGGTGAAGTCGTCGGGCAGATTAACGGTCTTTCCGTTCTGGAATATCCGGGGCATCCGCGCGCTTTAGGTGAACCTTCACGTATTAGTTGTGTCGTACACACCGGCGACGGCGAATTTACCGACGTTGAACGCAAAGCTGAATTAGGCGGTAATCTGCATGCCAAAGGCATGATGATTATGCAGGCCTTTTTGATTTCCGAGTTAGAACTCGACCAGCCTCTGCCCTTCTCCGCTTCGATTGTGTTTGAGCAGTCTTACGGAGAAGTGGACGGCGACAGCGCATCTCTCGCTGAACTCTGCGCACTCATCAGTGCGTTGTCGATGCAGCCGATTAACCAGCAAATTGCGGTCACCGGCTCTGTCGATCAGTTTGGGAATGTGCAACCCATTGGTGGCGTGAATGAGAAAATCGAAGGTTTCTTCGAGGTTTGTCAGCGTCGCGGTTTGACCGGTAAGCAAGGGGTCATTCTGCCAACCAGCAACGTGCGTAATCTTTGCCTGCATCCGCAGGTTGTAGACGCCGTTCGCGAAGGCCAGTTTCACTTATGGGCAGTTGATAACGCAGCCGAAGCGCTGCCTATCCTGACCGGACTGATTTACACAAACGAAGAAGAAGCTGAAGAAGAGCGTCCGAGCCTGCTGGGATTAATTCAGCAGCGTATTGCGCTGGTCACATCGCAAGGTGGCCCTCGCTACCCGTGGCCTCTTCGCTGGTTGAACTGGTTCAGCCGCAGCTGATCGGAGTTGTTCGGCTTACAGCTGTAAGCTAAGCTTCGCCCTTCATTAAAATAAGGCTTACATAGAACATGGTAGATAAACGCGATTCCTATACGAAAGAAGACCTCGTAGCTTCTGGCCGCAGTGAACTGTTTGGCGCTGGCGGTCCTCCATTACCATCAGGCAATATGCTGATGATGGATCGCATCGTTAAGATGCAAGAAGATGGCGGCACCCATGGCAAAGGTTATGTTGAAGCTGAGTTAGATATCAATCCTGACCTGTGGTTCTTCGGCTGTCACTTTATTGGTGATCCGGTTATGCCAGGCTGTCTGGGTCTGGACGCAATGTGGCAGTTAGTCGGTTTCTATCTGGGCTGGCTCGGTGGCGAAGGCAAAGGCCGCGCACTGGGTGTAGGTGAAGTTAAATTCACCGGTCAGGTGTTGCCAACTGCAAAACTGGTTACCTACCGCCTGAATTTCAAACGTGTTATCAACCGTAAACTGATCATGGGCGTCGCTGATGGTGAAGTTCTGGTTGATGGTGTGGTGATTTACACCGCAACTGACCTGAAAGTTGGTCTGTTCAAAGACGCCGCTGCTTTCTAAGAAAGCCGCATTGCTGAGTCGGATAAAACGGTGAGCCTGATGGCTCGCCGTTTTTTATGCGCATTTTTCAGCGCAGATGACATTAATGATGTTTATTACAAACAAAAACCTCCGCGCGCAGCGGAGGTTGTTCCTTATTCTGACAGGGGAGCCGCTTAAGCGGTAACGGCCCTGTCCTCCATGGCTTGTCGCCAACCCCCGAGCCAGTGTGATCGGGCATCTAATGATTGGTACGGACAAATCTCTTTTGAGCGTCCGCCAATACCTGCTTGATATCCACGTGATTGTGCCCGTTCCAGGCGATCGCGTTTTTGTCTCTTCATGCCTTATATCCCTCATTATTCAGGTCAGGTGGAAAGAAAACAGTGGCCCGCTTCTGCGTCCACACCTAACAAATAGCTGCTATCGGCAGAGAGGTCAATGCGCAAAATTCACGCCAATGTCATATTTGTGAGTTATATTATTAGATTGCGCGCGAGATAATCGTGCTGATAAACCCCTCATCTGGCTGATCACCATAAAAAAATCCCGGCTTCTGAAAAGTCAGAAACCGGGATTTTTTACGTTTTACTTAAAAAATATTAAGCTTAAAAAATAGTCATCTTATTTGTGAGGCAATCTGGCCTGCTTCTTGCTGCCATCCGGCAGCCAGCGTTTTCACCAGCGCATCATAGCCATCTTCGTTCTGTTTCAAGTTCAGCGTAAAGTCTCGCTGGATCATCTGCCCGCTGCGGCTCAGCGTCCAGCTTCCGCTGATAACTACCCTGCCATCATAACGACCATGGAATGCGGTCACATTCACGTTCAGCACATCCTGATCATCCGAACTGACAGCCTGGGTGGAAACCAGATACCCCGGCAAGTCCCGGCGCAGGTATGTCACAAGTGATTGCTGAAGTTGCTGATCCAGCGGACTGGCCCAGAGGTTATTCTGGGTCAGCGTGTACTGCACATCATTGGTCTGATAAACCAGTCCGTTACCTGACAAGTAATCCGCCACACTGACCCTTTCCACCCACAGGTGACGTTGGGTAGTCATGCCTGATGACATTGCGTTGCCCGTTGCCGGGGCGCTGTTAAGCACCGGCAACTGGTAGTAAGTTTTCTGATCACTGCTGCTACAGGCAGTCAGGAATAATGCTAAGACGACAGGTATCCATTTCATCATTATTTGGCCTTCTTCGGCTGAGGATCATCTTGCCCTGGGGCGGCGAAAATCAGTGCATTACTTTTCTGGTTCAGCGTTTTCAATACCGGTTGCAGTTCACGCAGGGTCTTATCCAGACTTTGCATGTCATTCACCATATGTCCGTACGCCGGAGAACCAGGCTGGAAGCCTTTCAGGCTGCGGTTAAGCTGAATCAACGTCTGCTGCATATCCTGTGGCAGATTTTTCATTTCCTTGCTGCTGACAATGGCATTCAGAGACTCTATGGTCCGCTGCGTCGCTTTCATCGTCCTCTGACTTTCCGCCAGTGTGCTGGTGGCTTCACGCATCATCGGTTCGACCGGCAGATTGTTGATCTTATCGAGCGTGGTCATCAGTTTCTGTTGGATCTGCGCAAACCCGCCGCTCACCGTCGGCAACAGTTTTTGCCCGTCTATTTCCAGCGGCCCTTTCCACGGTTTCTCATTCGGATAGAAATCCAGATCAATAAACATCGCCCCCGTTAGCAGGTTGGCTGATTTCATCGAAGCACGCAGACCATGAGCGATACCGTCACGGATATGCTCTTCGATATTAAAGTTACTTCCCAGCAACTGAGCGAAGCGGTCTGGTTCAATGCGGATCAGCACCGGAATACGATAATCATCCGACATCTGCTGTTTCACCACATTCATCGGATATGGCACTTCAGCCACAGTCCCCAGACGGATGCCACGGAATTCAACAGGCGCGCCAGGTTGCAGGCCGCGAATAGAATCCGAGAAGAACATGACGTAATCCATGTGACGGGTATAAAGCGATTCCTGAATGCTTTTCTGATCGTCGAAGAGCTTATAACTGTCACCATCTTTGGCTTCGTTGCCCTGCGTCCAGCCATTCGGAATGTCAAAGCTGACACCACCGCTAAATAACGTGGTCAGTGAACCCATTTCGACACGCATACCGGCGGCAGACATATCGAAGTTCACGCCGCTGTCTTTCCAGAAACGAACGTTGTCAGTCACCAACGTGTCGTAAGGTGCCCGGATAAACAGCTGATATTTGATGTTGCGCGCTTTCGGATCAAAGTGACTGGTTTCCACTGTACCTACCTGGAAACCTCTGAACAGCACCGGATCACCCGGATTCAGCTGGCCTGAACGTTCACTTTCCAGACTCACGCGGATACCTTTGGCATCAGGGGAAGCCAGCGGAGGTGAATCATCCAGTTTATATTCTGATTTTTCACCGCCTTTATTGCCCGGCTGCAACTGAATATACGCACCCGACAATAATGTGCCCAAACCGGAAATACCTTCACGTCCGATTTGCGGTTTTACCACCCAGAATACAGAGTCGTCACGGAGCATTTTTTCCATGCCGGTATTCAGGCGCGCTTTAATAATGACCTGTTGCAGATCTTCACTTAGGGTCACGCTTTCCACTTTACCGACATCAACGTTACGGCTTTTGATGGTGGTCTTTCCGCCCTCAATGCCTTCCGCCGTGGTGGTGATCAATGTCACTTCCGGGCCCTGATGGCTGTAGTGGTAGAACAGTATCCAGGCGCCGATCAATGCCGTAACAATCGGCACAATCCACACCGGCGACCAGCGTTTAATCTTTTCTACTTTGGCAGTTCCATCGTGCTCTGCCATATTATTTCCCGCCATCTTGTGGCTCCTTTGCAGACTTCATTACAGCGCGATCCCAAATGAGCCTTGGGTCAAACGTCATTGCAGCGAACATAGTGAGAATGACAACACTGGCAAAAAGCAGTGCGCCAATGTCCGGATAAATACTCATCAGTTGTCCCATCCTTACCAGAGCCGAAAGCACCGCAATAACGAACACGTCAATCATTGACCAGCGGCCAACAAATTCCACGACTTCATAAATCACGTGCAATCTTTCCCTGTCGATTTCCTTATTACTGTTTGCATCCCAGCATAACCAGCCAATCGCAATCATTTTCAGCGTCGGCACCATGATACTGGCAATCAAAATCACCATAGCCACAGGATAAGAACCTTCACTCCACAGCAACACCACGCCAGCCATAATGGTGGATGGCATCGGTGTGCCGAGCACCTGGGTTATCATGATCGGCAGCAGATTGGCGGGGATATACAAAAAAATAGACGTAATGAGAAGTGCCATCGTCCATTGCAAACTGTTTTTGCGGCGCGCATGGCCGGATGTATCACAACGCCCGCACTGTTTTTGATCAACCGGCAAAATAGCCATACAACAATGGCATGAACGTAATCCCTGTGATAGTCCACTCTCACCGACACGGAGCGGCATTTCCAGCTTCGGTGCAGGTGCGACCTGCTGCCAGATCCAGTAACGGTCAGTACACTGAAAAGCCCTGAGCTGTAAAATACAGAACAGCACGAAGGGATAGAAACTGGTGCCGACACCAACATCACCATAAGCCATCAGCTTCACGAAACTGACCAGAACACCTGCGAGGAAAATCTCGACCATGCACCAGGCCTTCAGGCGAAAATAGTTACGGGCAATGCTGATCTGCCAGTGGCTGGGTATCGATGTCCCCTGGCAAAGTATGATGATGAAAATCATGCCTAACGCAGGCATCAGTTGAACCAGAATCATAAACAGCGACGCCATGCTGGCGTAGTCGTCAGAAACTAAAACCTGGGGAATTTGAATCAGCGTGACTTCGCTTCCCAGGCCGGCAACTTTCATGTTCACGAAAGGGAAAAGGTTAGATAACAGCAGCATGAATAATGCGCTGACAGCATAGGCAATAGGGCGGCGACGCGGCTCTTTCCAGCGCGACGTCAGCGTCGTATGGCAACGCGGGCATTTTGCTTTTTGCCCGACAGCAATCTCAGGGATTGCCACCAGCAAATCGCATTGGGGGCATAAAATGTGCGGATCGTGGACATGAGAACACACAAGCCAACTCCTCAATTGCGGAACGTGCAATAGCATGTGCCGCAGGAACAATCCTTCATTCCGCGGCACATGACGGGGCAGTGTTAGCCGTTTTTCTGCGCTTCCAGCGCTTCCCAACGTTCAAACGCCTGCTCTAACTCCTGCTCTGCGGCGGCTAAAGCGGTGATAACCTGCTGAGTTTCTTCATGAGGAAGTGTGAAGAAATTCGCATCACTCATTTGCTGTTGCAGCGCTTCAATTTTTTCTTCCAGCGTGCTGATTTGCGCAGGCAATTGTTCAAGCTCGCGTTGTTGATTATAGCTGAGCTTATTCGCCGTGCGTTTTGCCGGTTCTGCTTTAGGTTGAGCAGCCGGTTTATTTTCGGTGACGACCGCCTGACGGATTGGCTTCTGGTTACGGCGCTGATGCTGTGCGTCATGGTAACCGCCAACATAACTGTTGATCACGCCGTTGCCTTCATAAATCCAGCATTCGGTTGCTGAGTTATCAACAAATTCACGGTCATGGCTCACCAGCATTACCGTGCCCTGATAGCTGTCGATCATCTCTTCCAGCAGCTCGAGTGTTTCCACATCCAGGTCGTTGGTCGGTTCATCGAGGATCAGCAGGTTGCTGGGACGCAGGAACAGTTTTGCCAGCAGCAGACGGTTACGTTCGCCGCCTGACAACGCTTTTACCGGCGTCATTGCACGTTTTGGATGGAACAGGAAGTCCTGCAGGTAGCCCAGCACGTGACGGGCACGACCGTTAACCATCACTTCCTGCTTACCTTCAGCGAGGTTATCCATCACGGTACGTTCAGGATCCAGCTCAGCACGGTGCTGGTCGAAATACGCGACTTCCAGTTTGGTACCGCAGTGAACGCGGCCGCTGTCTGCCTTAATCTGACTCAACATCAGTTTCAGTAACGTCGTTTTACCGCAGCCGTTCGGGCCTATCAGTGCAATTTTGTCGCCACGCATAACCTGCGAAGAGAAATTGCTGACCAGTTGTTTACCGGCGATGCTGTAGTTAACGTCTTCCATTTCAAAGACAATCTTGCCGGAGCTTGCAGCTTCAACCACCTGCATTTTGGCGGTGCCCATCACTTCGCGGCGATCGGAACGTTCTTTACGCAGGGCTTTCAGGGCGCGTACGCGGCCTTCGTTACGGGTACGGCGGGCTTTGATACCCTGACGGATCCACACTTCTTCCTGCGCCAGTTTTTTATCGAACTCAGCATTTTGCAGCTCTTCAACGCGCAACGCTTCTTCTTTCGCCAGCAGATACGCTTCGTAATTACCCGGATAGGACACCAGTTTGCCGCGATCAAGATCGACAATGCGGGTCGCCATATTGCGGATGAAAGAACGGTCATGCGAAATGAAGATAATGCTGCCCTGGAATTCTTTCAGGAAATCTTCCAGCCAGGCGATACTTTCGATATCCAGGTGGTTGGTCGGTTCGTCGAGCAGCAGAATGTGCGGCGCGCTGACCAGCGCACGTCCCAGCGCCGCTTTTCGCAGCCAGCCACCGGACAGGGATTTAAGCTCTGTATCGGCATCCAAACCCAGTTTCAGCAATACTTCGTTGATACGGCTGTCGAGCTGCCACAGGCCCTGATGATCGAGGATTTCCATCACCTGAGCCAGTTTGTTCATGTTCTTTTCGCTTGGGTCAGTTTCAACCAGATGCGAAATCGCGTGATACGCTTTCAGGTGTTCAGCCTGCTCGAATACGCCTTCGGAGACGAAATCAAACACCGTACCTTCGACGTTGCGTGGCGGATCCTGTTGCAGACGCGCGACAATCAAATCCTGCTCATACACGATACGGCCGTCATCAAGCGGCACTTCGCGGTTCAGGATTTTCATCAGCGTCGATTTACCGGCGCCGTTACGACCAACAAGACAGACGCGCTCATTCGGCTCGATGTGTAATTCGGTGTTATCCAACAGCGGCGAGTCACTGAATGACAGCCAGGCACCTGACATACTAATTAACGACATAAACTTTATTTTTCCTCGCCGGCATGGGACAGCAGCCAGCAGTTATGAATCTGACGATTACGGGCGAAATCCTGTGACAGGGTTTGGCTGGTGATTTCTTTCGCGCTCAGCCCCAGCTTGCTCAATCCTTCGAGATCCATCTGGAAGCCGCGCTTGTTGTTGGAGAACATAATGGTGCCGTTGCGACGTAAAATGCGTTTCAGATCTTTCATCAGAGCCAGATGATCACGCTGTACGTCAAAACTTTCGGCCATACGTTTAGAGTTGGAGAACGTCGGCGGATCGATAAAGATCACATCGAACTGTTCGTCGCACATCCCGAGATAAGACAGACAATCTGCCTGGATCAGGCGATGCTGACGGCCGGTCAGACCGTTAGCGCGCAGGTTCTTTTCCGCCCATTCCAGATAGGTGCGAGACATATCTACCGTGGTAGTGCTGCGCGCGCCGCCCAGACCTGCATGAACACTGGCGGTGCCGGTGTAAGCAAACAGGTTGAGGAAGTCTTTACCCTTACTCATTTCACCGAGCATTTTACGGGCGATACGGTGGTCAAGGAACAAACCGGTATCAAGATAATCCGTCAGATTGACCCACAGCTTCGCGTTGAATTCTTCAACCAGCAGGAACTCGCCTTTTTGCGCCAGCTTCTCGTACTGACTGGTGCCCTTCTGGCGCTCACGGGTTTTCAGGATCAACTGGCTGGATGAAATATCCAGCACCGACAGGGTGGCATTGATCACGTCAAACAAGCGCTGACGTGCTTTTTGTGCATCCACAGTTTTTGGCGGCGCATATTCCTGCACGACCACTTTGCTGCCGTAGCGGTCAACCGCCACGTTGTAATCCGGCAAATCGGCGTCATACAAGCGGTAGCATTCAATGCCCTGCTGTTTAGCCCATTTTTCCAGTTTTTTGACGTTCTTACGCAGGCGGTTTGCATAATCTTCCGCCATTTGCGTCCCGGCAGCACCGGTCGGGTTTTCAGCCAGCTGGTAGTTTTTCTGCACACATTCCAGCGGACCGTTTTTAGCTTTGAACTGGCGCTCAGCGCGCAATTGCAGGCAGCTCAGCAATTCCGGTGACGCACTGAACAGCGACAACTTCCAGCCACCAAACTTAGTCTTCATGATGCGACCAAGCATGTTGTGCAGCGCAATCAGCGCCGGTTCGCTTTCCAGACGTTCACCGTATGGCGGGTTGCTGATGACCGTACCCACCGGACCTTCCGGCAACGGATTCACCAGTTTACCGACTTCAGCGGCTTCAAAGCTAATCAGCTCCGCCACACCGGCGCGACGGGCGTTGGCACGCGCCATCTCAATGACGCGGCGGTCAATATCAGAACCGAAGAAACGGGACGTGGTTTCCTGCACCGCACGGCGGGTACGAACCTGTGCCTCGGCGGTCAGTTCGCGCCACAGTTCGGCGTCAAATTTGTTCCAGCCGGTAAAGCCCCAGTGCTGGCGATGTAAGCCCGGCGCGCGATCGGCGGCGATCATTGCCGCTTCAATCAGCAAGGTACCGGAACCACACATTGGATCGACCATCGGCGTGCCCGCTTCCCAGCCTGAACGCATCACGATAGCTGCAGCCAGGTTTTCTTTCAGCGGTGCCTGACCGGTCAGATCACGGTAGCCACGCTGATGCAGCCCTTCGCCGCTAAGATCCAGCGCGACGCTGGCGGTATCACGTTGCAGGAAGACGTTTACACGAATATCGGGCTGCTGTTTCGCCACATTCGGACGCTCATCCATTTTGCGGGTAAAGCTGTCGACAATGGCGTCTTTCACTTTCAGCGCGCCGTACTGGCTGTTACGGATTTCGTCATTCAGGCCGCTGAAATGCACGGCAAACGTTTTTTCCACGCCAAAAACGGACGGCCAGTCAATCGCCATCACGCCGAGATAAAGATCCAGATCGCTGTGAACTTTGAATTCGTTCAGCGGCAACAAGATGCGCGAAGCCAGACGGCTCCACAATAAGCTACGGTACAGCAGGCGATCGTCACCTTCAAAATGCACCCCTCCCTGCACAACTTTGCAGGCTTGCGCACCCAGCGTTTCCAGTTCGCTTTTTAACAGTTCTTCCAGTCCACGCGCCGTGCTGGCAAACAAAGAGTTCATATCGACATATCACCAAAAATAAAATTGTTGCGCATTATAGCTAATCCCTGCCGCTTGTCATAAAGTCTCTGGTTATTCTTAAGACTTTATACTCTGAGAGGCAGTGTTCAGTGCCCATTCTTTCACGTTTATTTGTTCATCCGGTTAAATCGATGCGCGGCCTGCAAGTTTCGCACTCGCTGGTCACGCCAACAGGGCTGGCTTTCGACCGTCAGTTCATGATAACCGACCCGCAAGGCATGTTTATTACTGCCCGCCAATATCCGAACCTCGTCCTGTTCACCCCGGTTTTGTTACCTGATGGTCTGATGCTGAGTGCGCCGGAAGGCGAAAGTATCAGCGTCAGATTTCGTGATTTCGCAGGCGTTGATTCGCCGACGGAAGTCTGGGGCAATCAGTTTACCTCACTCATCGCGCCGGAACCGGTAAATCGCTGGTTAAGTGGTTATTTAAAACGTGATGTGCAGCTGCGCTGGGTCGGTGACGAACCCACCCGCCGGGTGAAAAAGCATCCCGAAGTGCCGCTGTCGTTCGCCGACGGGTTCCCGTACCTGCTGATTAACGAAGCGTCAATGCAGGATTTGCAGCGCCGCTGTCCGGGCGGTGTCAGGGTTGAACAGTTCCGCCCCAATATTGTGGTCAGTGGTGCTGAGGCTTACGCAGAAGACAGCTGGCAGACCATCCGCATCGGAGAAGTCATTTTCGATCTGGTGAAGCCGTGCAGCCGCTGCATTTTTACTACGGTCAGCATCGAAAAAGGCCGTAAGCACCCGCGTGGCGAACCTCTGAAAACATTGCAAGGTTACCGTACTGCCAGCGATGGCGACGTCGATTTCGGTCAGAACATGATTGCCCGTAACAACGGTGTGATCCGCGCGGGTGACAGCGTTCAGGTGCTGGCGACCAAACCACCCCGCCCTTACAGCGCAGGCGACGTCGTCGAAAATGTCGAAGCGCCAAAAAGTACCGCTCAGGAAGTCCGCATTAATTACCAGGGCACGGAGTTTACCGGCAACAATCAGCAGATTTTGCTCGAACAACTGGAGTTGCAGGGATTACGTATCCCCTATTCCTGCCGTGCGGGAATTTGCGGTGCGTGCAGAATGACATTAAAAGAAGGAAATGTTGCGCCACTGAAAGAAAGTGCTGTGGGGAAAGACGGAACGATTCTGTCGTGCAGTTGCATACCGGCAACGGATATCGTGCTCGGCTAAAATATCCCGCAATTACCCAAATCCGCAATTACCCAAAATAGTTCGGGTTGCAAAAAGTCGGCAAGAGAAGGGATCCCGATGAGCTTACACAGTTAAGTGATTCGGGCGACTGAGCGCATCCAGCGCATCTGCAACTTGAAATATGAAGGGTAATTTACACTGCCTGATCGTAGACATCGCTGTCGACTCTGAACGCCGCTGGCATTAACCGGTCATGCATCACTTTAATGGCATCACCGAGCACCATACCGCGCCCTGCCACTGTCAGCCGCTCCTGCGCCAGCAGGCACAGGCTGGCGTTATCACCGGATTCTACCACCAGCAATGTCGCCTGTTCGCCACTGTCCATCACCTGCACCTGAGCAAGCTGACCATTCTCTGGCTGGAAAGGACGCATCTGCTGACTAAAATGCCAGCTCTTTGGCATCAGCGGTTTTAAAAAACGGAAAGCGACTAAGGCATTTAAAACTAATTCCGCACGTTGTTCAGCAGCCAGACGAATATGTTTGCACTGTTCTTCATAATCGAAATACAAAGCCGCATCATCGACACAGAATGACATATTTCCAAATGCATCAGGAGTTAACATTTTAGCCGGGAAACGGGAACGGAAAATCATGCCATTGGCGAGATCCAACATAAGCCGATCATGCTCTGCATCGAAGTACCAACGCCAATTATCATCTGGTTTGATTTTCATTTCGTCATCCTGTTTGCCCTCATGCCCTCTGCCTGACTTCATTTCCGGCTAATCTGTGAGAATAGATTTTTTTGCGATGAAGTGATATCAGACAAATCCTGAGCCTGAATTACGGTCAGTGGACAAAATATAGACGAGCCGGGTTGATAAATAAACCCCTGACTCGCCTAAAGGATGAAAAATATTAGATGTGGTTAACAATATCTTTGATTAAACCCGGGCCTTTGAAGATAAAGCCGGAATAGATTTGAATTAATGACGCACCGGCCGCCATTTTTTCACGCGCGGCAGTTAATGAATCAATCCCGCCGACGCCAATAATTGGCAGACGTCCCTGCAATTCGTTCGACAACATACGAATAATTTCTGTACTGCGCAGTTGCACCGGACGCCCGCTCAGGCCACCAATCTGCTCACAATAATTCAGCCCCTGAACCAGTTTACGATCGAGCGTGGTATTGGTGGCGATAACGCCGTCCATATTATGACGTACCAGACTGTCCGCTATTTGGATCAATTCTTCTTCAGAAAGATCCGGCGCGATCTTCACGGCAACCGGCACATATTTCTGGTGACGCTGCTGAAGTTCAAGCTGCTTATTCTTGATCGCCGCCAGTAAATCATCCAGCGCCTCACCGTATTGCAGTGAACGTAAGCCAGGGGTATTTGGCGATGAAATATTCACCGCGATATAACCGGCATACGGATATACCTTATCCATACAGGTCAGATAATCGTCAGCGCCGTGCTCAACAGGCGTGTCTTTATTCTTGCCAATATTAATCCCCAGAATGCCGCCAAAATGTGATTTTTTGACATTATTCACCAGATTATCCACGCCATGGTTATTAAAGCCCATGCGGTTAATCAGGCCTTCAGCTTCAACGATGCGGAATAAACGCGGCTTATCATTACCCGCCTGCGCACGCGGTGTCACCGTGCCGACTTCAATAAATCCAAAGCCCATTGCGCCGAGTGCATCAATACATTCGCCGTCTTTATCCAGGCCTGCGGCCAGTCCCAAAGGGTTCTTAAAGGATAATCCCATGCAGTTTACCGGTTTGGTTGGCACTGACTGGCGGATCAGGAATTCAAAAGGGGTGCCGGAAATGCGGCTCAACTGACGAAAGGTTAACTCGTGGGCGCGCTCTGGATCGAGCTGAAACAGTGCTTTCCTGACAAGAGGATAATACATGGAAACTCCTGGATTCCCGGTGGCTAGACGGGGCGGTATTATTGACTAAGCGCGGGACAATTGGAAATGATAACCGGCATATTGGGCAAATAATTGCTTCGCTGCGCAAACGATTACTTTTTAGTTACCTTTAATTCACTTTTCCTTCTTAACCTGTCTCCGCGTCAACACGCCATCTAAAGCGCTTTATGTGATTTGAAACTTTCCATAGCCAAAATTGAGATTTCCGCTCTGCCGCCTTCCCCTGCTAGGTTTACTTCACTTCGTTAATAAAAATGATAGTTCTATAACAGATTGTTATAAGGAATAAGTGAATGCGCGTAATCACACTGGCCGGCAGCCCCCGACAACCTTCCCGCTCCTCTTCCCTGCTGGCGCTCAGCCATCAGTGGCTGGCGAGCCGGGGCGTCGAAGTCTTTACCTACAATATTCAGGATTTTTCGGCTGATGATTTGTTATTTGCCAATTTTGCCAGCCCTCAGTTGAAGCAACTGAACGCTGAACTGGCAAGCGCAGATGGCCTGATTGTCGCCACGCCGGTGTACAAGGCGTCTTTTTCAGGTGCGCTGAAAACTCTGCTGGATTTACTGCCCGAGCGCGCTCTCGACCACAAAGTCGTTTTGCCACTGGCGACAGCCGGATCGATCGGCCACATGCTGGCCGTCGATTATGCGCTGAAACCTGTGCTGGCCTCGCTGAAAGCGCAGGAAGTTTTACAGGGTGTTTTCGCCGATGACAGTCTGATCACTGATTATCAGACGTTCCCGGCCAGGCTGGATCCGGCGCTGGAAGAACGTCTGACCGAATCGCTGGAAAACTTCTATCTGGCACTGAGCCGCCGCCGTCCGCAAATTCCGTCTGTCACTTCCCTTTCCGCGCAAGCCCTGCGCGTCTGAAATTAAAAGGAATTAATCATGCCTTCGTCTTTCTCTTTATTACGTCGGTTGCCCGTCATCGCCGGACTGGTCACCAGCCTGATATTCGCCGCAACAGCCTCAGCACAGGAAAAAGATCCTGCGCAATTACGCATCGCTTATCAGAAAGGTTCCGTCGGACTGGTGCTGGCCAAATCTCATCAGCTGCTGGAAAAACGTTTCCCGGACACCAAAATCAGCTGGGTGGAATTTCCCGCTGGTCCGCAGATCCTTGAAGCCCTGAACGTCGGCAGTATTGATTTGGGCGGTACCGGCGATTTACCGCCACTGTTTGCACAAGCGGCCGGGGCGGATCTTCTTTATATCGGTTCAGAACCACCGAAACCAAAAGCGGAAGTGATTCTGGTCGACAGTAACAGCCCGATCAAAACCGTGGCAGATCTCAAAGGCCATAAAGTCGCATTCCAGAAAGGCTCCAGTTCACACAACTTATTGCTTCGTGCCCTGCAACAGGCAGGTCTTAAATTCAGTGATATCCAGCCGGTCTATCTGACACCTGCCGACGCGCGCGCCGCGTTTCAGCAGCATGACGTCGATGCCTGGGCTATCTGGGATCCGTACTACTCCGCCGCAGAAGTTCAGGGCGATGTTCGCGTGCTGACCGACGGCTCGACGCTGCATCAGACCGGTTCCTTCTATCTTGCGCCGAAAAAATATACCGAAGCCAATCCTCAGTTCATCAGTCAGGTACTGGATGTGTTAACGCAGGCGAATGCGCTGACCAAAACTGACCGCGAACAAAGTATCAAACTGCTTTCTCAGTCGATGGGATTACCGGAAAAAGTGGTCGCCTCTTATCTGGATCATTTGCCGGATATGCCAATCACTCCGGTCAATGCCGAGACGGAAAAGCGCCAGCAGCAAACCGCCGATCTGTTTTATCAGAACCACATTTTGCCAAAGCCGGTTGAAATCAAAGACCGCATCTGGAAACCGGTTGTACAGGCCAACTGAACCCTAATTTAGCCGCCGCTGAGCGGTCATGAATCAAAAAACTTTGAGAGGAACATACTATGAGTCTGAACGTATTCTGGTTTTTACCCACCCATGGCGATGGTCGTTATTTAGGAACTGAAGAAGGTGCCCGTGTGGTAGACCACGGTTATCTCCAGCAGATTGCTCAGGCCGCGGACCGCTTAGGTTTCGGCGGTGTACTGCTGCCGACCGGCCGTTCATGCGAAGACTCATGGCTCGTCGCGGCTTCTCTGATTTCTGTCACGCAACGCCTGAAATTCCTGGTGGCGCTGCGCCCGGGGATTATCTCCCCGACACTGGCCGCCCGTCAGGCGGCGACACTCGACCGGCTTTCCGGCGGTCGTGCGCTGTTTAATCTGGTGACCGGCGGTGATCCGTCTGAACTGGCAGCGGAAGGTTTACATCTCAACCATAAAGAACGGTATGAAGCTTCAGCAGAATTTACCCGTATCTGGCGCCGCGTACTTGAAGGCGAAACGGTTGATTACGAAGGAAAACATATTCAGGTAAAAGGCGCAAGCCTGATGCATCCGCCGGTTCAGTACCCTCGCCCGCCGCTGTATTTCGGCGGATCTTCCGACGAAGCGCAGGATCTGGCTGCCGAGCAGGTGGAATTGTATCTGACCTGGGGTGAACCTCCGGCGTTAGTGAAAGAGAAAATTGAGCAAGTGCGTGCCAAAGCTGCCGCGAAAGGCCGCACAGTGCGTTTCGGTATTCGTCTGCACGTGATTGTGCGTGAAACCAACGAAGAAGCCTGGCGCGCCGCCGACAAACTGATCGCCAACGTGGATGACGAAACTATTCAGCGCGCACAAGCCGCTTTCGCCAAAACCGATTCCGTCGGTCAGCACCGCATGGCAGCGTTACACGGCGGCGACCGTAACAAGCTGGAAATCTACCCGAATCTCTGGGCCGGTATCGGTCTGGTGCGTACCGGCGCAGGAACGGCGCTGGTCGGCGATGGCCCGACTGTCGCTGCGCGTATGCAGGAATATGCGGATCTTGGCATCGACACCTTTATTTTCTCCGGTTATCCGCATCTGGAAGAAGCGTACCGCGTCAGCGAATTACTGTTCCCGCATCTGGATCTGGCCAAACAGGAAGATGACAACACTGTGAAGAAAGCCATTTTGCCGCGCGGTGAACTGGTCGCTCATGACTTTGCGAACAAACGCACCGCCAGCCAGCATTAAGGAGAACGCAGATGACAACGACACAACGCTGGCTGAACCGCGTGGCTCCGTGGATTGTGCCGGTGGTACTCATTGGCGGCTGGCAGCTGGCGGTGGAAGCCGGCTGGCTATCCAACCGAATTCTGCCGGCACCGAGCGCCGTGGTGGAAGCCTTCTGGACACTGGCGAAAAGCGGTGACCTGTGGCAAAACCTGAAAATCAGTACCTTCCGCGCGTTGATTGGCTTCGCCATCGGCGGCAGTCTTGGGTTGCTGCTCGGTTTTGTCACCGGGCTTTCCCGCTGGGGCGAGCGTCTGCTGGACAGTTCGCTGCAAATGCTGCGTAACATTCCGCATCTGGCGCTGATCCCGCTGGTGATTCTGTGGTTTGGCATTGACGAATCTGCCAAGATTTTCCTGGTGGCACTGGGAACGTTGTTCCCGATTTATCTCAATACTTATCACGGTATTCGCAACATTGACCGCGGCCTGCTGGAGATGTCGCGTAGCTACGGACTTTCCGGTTTCCCGCTGTTTATTCAGGTGGTGTTACCGGGTGCGTTGCCGTCGATTATGGTCGGCGTGCGCTTCGCGCTGGGTTTCATGTGGCTGACGCTGATTGTGGCGGAAACCATATCCGCAAACTCCGGGATTGGTTATCTGGCAATGAACGCCCGCGAGTTTTTACAAACTGACGTCGTGGTCGTTGCCATCGTGCTGTACGCCATTCTTGGCAAACTGGCCGATGTTCTTGCCCGCCTGCTGGAAAGTGTCTGGCTGCGCTGGCACCCTGCTTATCAGAAAAAACAAGGAGATGCCGCATGAGCGCACCCGCACGCATTCCGCAAGGCACGCCGGTGACTCTCTCCGGCATCACGAAAAAATACGGCAACCGCGCCGTGCTGAACGATATTAATCTGCGCATTCCGCCCGGCCAGTTTGTGGCAGTCGTCGGTCGCAGCGGTTGTGGCAAAAGCACCCTGCTGCGTTTACTGGCCGGACTGGAGAAAACCACACAAGGCGAGCTGCTCAGCGCCAGCGCGCCGCTGAGTCAGGTACGCGACGACACGCGACTTATGTTTCAGGATGACCGCCTGCTGCCGTGGAAAAAGGTGATTGATAACGTCGGTCTGGGTCTGAAAGGCAAATGGCGTGAAGCCGCACTGGCTGCGCTGGAAGAAGTCGGCCTGGCGGATCGTGCCAATGACTGGCCTTCTGCATTATCCGGCGGACAGAAACAACGCGTGGCACTGGCACGTGCATTAATTCATCGCCCGCGTCTGTTATTGCTTGATGAACCGCTGGGCGCGCTGGATGCCCTGACGCGCATCGAGATGCAAAGTCTGATCGAACGTTTGTGGCAGCAGCACGATTTCACGGTTCTGCTGGTGACGCATGATGTCAGCGAAGCCGTGACCGTGGCTGACCGGGTGATCCTGATAGATCAGGGACAGATTGGTATGGATTTGACGGTTGACCTGCCGCGTCCGCGCCGTAAAGGTTCTGCGCGACTGGCGGAGCTGGAAGCTGAAGTGCTGGAACGTGTACTGACGCCGCAGCCGTTGCAAAATGTGGCTCAGGAAGCGAAGCGCGCACAAAACTGATTTCCACTTTTAGTGATTTAAAACGTAAAAATGGCGATGTCTCCATCGCCCTTTTTTATTGCCGCTAGTTGCTGTTACAAGCGATTACGCATCTAACGCTTTGGTAATTTTCTCGAACAAATCACCGGACAGATTTTCCAGCCCTTTCAGCTGTTCCAGAGCCTGACGCATCAGCGTCTGACGGTTCTGGTCATAGCGTTTCAGGCGGATCAGCGGCTCAATCATGCGCGCTGCAACCTGCGGGTTACGGGTGTTGAGATCTGTCAGCATTTCAGTCAGGAACTGATAACCGCTGCCGTCTGCCGCGTGGAATGCAGAAGGATTGGCAGAGGCAAATGCGCCGACTAATGAACGGACGCGGTTCGGGTTGCCCATGCTGAATGAACGGTGGTTCAGCAGTGAACGGACTTTCTGCAACACATCGGCTGCCGGGCTGGTCGCCTGCTGGATAAACCATTTATCCATGACCAGACCGTCGTGATGCCAGCGTTCGTCATAGGCCGCCATCAGCGATTCACGGCAAGGCAGCTGCGCGGAAACCGCCGCAGACATCGCTGCCAGAGAATCCGTCATGTTATCTGCCTGTTCAAATTGCGCCTTAACAAGCTGATCGGCCAGCGTCACATCGGCAAAAGCCAGATAATGCAGGCAGGTGTTACGCAGCGAACGTTTACCGATATCTTCATGCACGACACGGTACGCTGGCAGACGGTTAGCGTTGTAAACCGCCAGGAATTCATCGGCCATTTCGGTCGCCAGACAACGGGTAATCGCATCGTGAACGGCACTGATCGCTTCCGGATCGATAGTTTCGAACAGTTCAGCGATTTCGTTCTCAGATGGCAGAGCCAGGATCTGCGCCGCCAGTGCCGGATCGATATTCTCATCCAGCAATACCGCCCGGAACGCATCCGCCACATGCAGCGGCAGAGACAACGGTTGTTTCTGCTGATGACGCGCCACGTTCAGCTTGATGTAAATTGCCAACAAACTTTGCGCCGCATCCCAGCGGGCGAAATCGTTACGCGCGTATTTCATCAGGAAAGTCAGCTGATGATCGCCCCATGTGTAATCGAGTTTCACCGGTGCGGAGAATTCACGTAATAAAGAAGGCACCGGCTGATATTCCACGTCGTCAAACACGAACGTTTGCTCAGCTTCGGTCACGTTCAGCACGTTGCTGACTGTCTGACCGTTTTGTTTCAGCGCAATCACGTTGCCCTGCGGGTCATACAGTTCGATATCCAGCGGAATGTGAAGTGGCAGCTTTTCAGTCTGATCAGGCGTCGCCGGTGTTTTCTGGCTGACAGTCAGAGTGTATTGCTGTTTTTCCACATCATAGTCGTCGCGCACGGTCAGCACCGGCGTACCGGACTGGCTGTACCAGCGGCGGAACAGTGACAGATCCACGTTTGACGCGTCTTCCATCGCCTGCACAAAGTCGTCACAGGTCGCGGCGCTGCCGTCATGACGCTCAAAGTACAGCTGCATCCCGGCCTGGAATTTCTCTTCACCGAGCAAAGTGTGCAGCATACGGATGACTTCTGAACCTTTCTCATACACCGTCAGGGTGTAGAAGTTGTTCATCTCAATGACTTTTTCCGGACGGATCGGGTGCGCCATCGGGCTGGCATCTTCAGAGAATTGTGCGCCACGCATCACGCGGACGTTATCGATACGGTTAACTGAACGCGATCCCAGATCAGAACTAAATTCCTGATCACGGAAAACGGTCAGGCCTTCTTTCAGGCTCAGCTGGAACCAGTCGCGGCAGGTCACGCGGTTACCGGTCCAGTTATGGAAGTATTCGTGGCCGATCACCGCTTCGATACCAAGATAATCTTTGTCCGTGGCAGTTTCGGCTTTCGCCAGCACGTATTTGGAGTTAAAGACGTTAAGGCCTTTGTTTTCCATCGCGCCCATGTTGAAGAAATCAACGGCAACGATCATAAAGATGTCGAGGTCGTATTCCAGATTGAAACGGGTTTCGTCCCATTTCATGGATTGCTTGAGGGATTCCATCGCCCAGCCGGCGCGATCCAGATTGCCGCGATCGACGAACAGTTCCAGCGCCACATCACGACCTGAGCGGGTTTTGAAGGAATCACGCAGGACATCGAAATCACCGGCGACCAGCGCAAACAGGTAGCAAGGTTTCGGGAACGGGTCTTCCCATTTGATCCAGTGCTTACCGCCTTCCAGTTCACCCTGATCAATACGGTTACCGTTGGACAGCAAATAAGGATAACGGGCTTTGTCCGCCACGATGCGGGTGGTGAAACGCGCCAGAACGTCCGGGCGATCCAGATAATAGGTAATGTGGCGGAAACCTTCAGCTTCGCACTGGGTACACAGCGCTTCACCGGAAAGATACAACCCTTCCAGTGCGGTATTTTTTGCAGGGTGAATTTCGTTAACAATCGCCAGTTCAAACGCTTCCGGCAGGCCGGTAACTTCCAGCACACCTTCTTTTAACTGATATTTCGGCCAGTCCTGACCGTTAATTTTCAGGCTGATCAGCGTCAGATCTTCACCATTGAGCACCAGCGGCGCGCCTTCGGCACCCTGTCGTTTAATCTGACTGACAGCAGTCACGATGGTTTTCTGTGCATCAAGCTCAAAATTAAGGTCGATATCCGTGATGGTATAGTCCGGCGCACGATAGTCATGGCGGAACTTGGCTTGTGGCAGTTGAGTCATAAAAAACCTTTTGGCGTTTTCATTGTTTATGGTGATGACGATTCATGGCATCAAAGCGGGTGCTTTTCATCAGCAAATCGCTGCGCAGAGCCCTGCCGGCCTTCATACTTTTCTCTCTAAACTCTAACACAGGCATCAGAAAATCCCAGATTGTTGCCAGTTTGTGAGTGCGTATGCGCACCTTTCAACCAAAACACAGAAATTTGTCTTAAAGCGCCTTTTGGCGGTCAAAAGTGGAAGTCCGATCTGCATCACATTCTGAACCGATAAAACTGTACTTTTCACAATGTGTTTTTGCGCAGTTTTTTATGCTCTATTTTCTTATTCGTTACAAAAATTCAATATTTAAATCCGACCGGGAGTCATTAGCATGATCATTAATACGATGAATCACTAAGGCTAATAATAAAATGAGTGACACCTGCGCCCCCGGCATGGGGATACATAAACAAAAAACATTAAATAACAAGACATTATCAGCCCGCATTGACGCACTCCCTGCCTCCGCAGGACTCTGGCGCTTCATCATATTGCTGTCACTGGGTGGATTCTTCGAACTCTACGACCTTTTCGAAACCGGATACATTAGTTCAGGTTTACTGGCAGAGAACATATTTCATATCGGCACGGCGGGAGTATTTGGCATATCCGATCAGGCAGCCTTCGCTTCTTCCACATTTTTAGGTCTTTTTTTTGGCGCGAGTCTTCTGGCACCCAATGCTGACCGCTTCGGCCGACGCATGACATTCATGTTTGCGCTGGCGTGGTACGGCTGTTTTTCGCTGCTGATGTCGTTCCAGAACAGCGCTGAAGGCATCATTCTTTGTCGTTTTCTGGTCGGTGTTGGCCTGGGCCTTGAGCTGGTGACTATCGATACGTATCTCACCGAATGGGTGCCGAGTCATATGCGCAGCCGCGCTTTTGCTTTCGCCTTCTTTATTCAGTTTCTTTCTGTACCGGCTGTCGCACTAATGTCATGGTGGCTGGTACCGCAAACCTTTTTCGGGCTGACAGGCTGGCGTTACGTGGTGATCGCGGGTGCGTTGTGTTCGCTGGTTGTGTGGATTGTGCGTAAAAACCTGCCGGAGTCCGCCCGCTGGCTGGCGCAACAGGGACGTCACGAAGACGCACATAATGTCGTGAGCGCGATGGAAAAACGCTGCGGCGTAAGCAATAGTCCGGCGTACATCGCTGAAGAAAGCCACGCTGTATTGCCGCGAAAAGGCACGTTCAGGGAAATCTGGTCACCTGAATACCGCAAACGGACGCTCATGCTGACCGTCATGAACTTTTTCCAGGCCATTGGTTTCTTCGGCTTTGGCAACTGGCTGCCCGCCCTGCTTTCCGGCAAAGGCACGACCGTCACCCACAGTTTGCTGTACGCCTTCTTTATCACGCTGGCGTATCCTCTCGGCTCACTTATTTGCAGCCGATATGCGGATAAAATTGAAAACAAATGGCAAATTGTTCTCTCGTCATTAATGACAGTGGTTTTCGGCACCTTATTCGCTCTGCAGACCCATCCGGTGATGCTGGTGATTTGCGGCTTCCTGATCACTTATTCCAATGCCTGGCTGACCTTTAGCTATCACGCTTATCAGACAGAAGTATTCCCGACGCATATCCGGGCTCGCGCCGTTGGCTTTTGTTATTCATTCAGCCGCCTGTCGACCGTCTTCAGCAGCATCTTGATCGGCCTGATCCTGCAATATGCCGGAACGCAGGGCGTAATTGCGTTCATCGTCGTCAGCATGATCATTGTGATGCTGGTAATCGGCATTTTCGGACCTAAAACGCGGGGCATTAATTTAGAAAACATCTGATCGTTTACTATCGTGAACAAGCGAAGCGGAATACACACACAAAAATCGGGGTAAAAACGCCCCGATTTTTCTTTTTTGAATGTCAGGTAGATTAAATTTATGTAATCAATTTGTGCTTTTTTTAAACCGTAAAATCGCCTGTTTGCCCATATTCTCTATGTTTAAGCACAATTAAGCCTCGACCACCCGCAGACAATTATGATGTGATGAGGGTTCTTTGACAGGATAATACGGTATACTTCACAGACTTTGCTGTTTTATCCAGAACGTTTTTTTTACGGAACGGTTGTTTGTGTTCAAACACTCAGTTTCTGACGAGGATGCTGTAAGCGCGCTATGACTCCATACGCCTCCCCGATTTTGACTTCGCTGTTAGATACCGATGCCTACAAGCTTCATATGCAGCAAGCGGTTTACCATCGCTATCGCAATATTAGCGTGGTAGCCGAGTTCCGTTGCCGCGGCGATGAACTGCTGGGTGAATATGCCAGCGAGATTCGTGAGCAAATCCAGATGATGAGCCAGCTGGCCCTCACAAATGATGAGTTCACTTATCTCTCCGGCCTGCCCTTCTTTAAACACGACTATCTGAACTGGCTGAAGGCGTTCCGCTACAATCCAGAACACGTCACCGTTTCCGATCGCAACGGGCATTTGCACGTGCGTATTGAAGGGCCGTGGCGTGAAGTGATCATGTGGGAAGTGCCGCTGCTGGCGGTGATCAGCGAAGTGGTGCATCGTCACCGTTCGCCGCAAGTCACCGCGCAAATGGCCGTAGATCAGTTGCGTAAAAATCTTGCCAGTTTTAAAGAACAGGCCGCAGATATCGACCTCTCTGCCTTCCGTCTGATGGATTTCGGCACACGCCGTCGTTTCTCGGGCGAAGTTCAGGAAGCCATTGTCAGTACGCTAAAAAATGAATTCCCTTATCTGGTCGGCACCAGCAATTACGATGTAGCACATAAATTGCAGCTGACACCGGTCGGGACTCAGGCTCATGAATGGTTCCAGGCGCATCAGCAAATCAGTCCGGTTCTGGCAAACAGCCAGCGTGCTGCGTTACAGGCCTGGCTGGATGAATATCCGGACCAGCTCGGCATTGCACTGACCGACTGCATTACGATGGATGCTTTCCTACGTGATTTCGGCAGCAATTTCGCCAATGCCTATCAGGGGCTACGTCATGATTCCGGCGATCCATTTGAATGGGGTGAAAAAGCCATTGCGCATTATCAGGCACTGGGGATCGATCCGATGACCAAAACGCTGGTATTTTCCGATAACCTGGATCTGGATAAAGCGCTGCATCTTTATCGCCATTTCCATCAGCGCGTCAATCTGGTGTTTGGGATTGGTACCCGTCTGACTTGTAATATTCCCGGCGTTAAGCCTCTGAATATTGTAATTAAATTGGTTCAGTGCAACGGTAAACCGGTCGCCAAGTTGTCTGACAGTCCGGGCAAAACCATTTGTCAGGACAAAGCCTTCGTGAAAGCGCTTCGGAAAGCCTTTGATTTACCGCTGGTTAAAAAAGCATCCTGAGTGTCAGTAAAGCGCCGGAAGTCACTCCGGCGCTTTATCGGAATTTTCTTTCCCAACTTTCTTTCCTTTATATAGCTGCAATTTCATTCCGCTCGGCTTTTATTCGTTGTATCAATATTTCGTGTTATTCCTGTCAATTGTCCCTTAATTCTTCTTCACCAACGGTGATTTCTGCTTGTGTCCTGAGAAAGGCTAAGTAACATAGCAAAATCCCTTTTTACAGGGTGTCCAATATTTCTTAGCCAACATATATAAAGAAAGAGAGAAATCTATGAGCGTTGTGCCTGTAGTCGACGTACTGCAAGGCCGTGCTGCGGTTGACAGTGAAGTCACCGTACGCGGTTGGGTACGTACCCGGAGAGATTCTAAAGCTGGTATCTCATTCGTCGCCGTTTATGACGGCTCCTGCTTTAATCCTTTACAGGCCGTCATCAATAATTCTCTGCCCAATTATCAGGAAGACGTCCTGCGTCTGACGACGGGTTGTTCAGTAGAAGTGACCGGTACTGTTGTCGCATCTCCTGGCGAAGGCCAGAGTTTCGAACTGCAGGCAACCGCTGTTAAAGTTGTTGGCTGGGTGGATGACCCTGATACCTACCCGATGGCGGCAAAACGCCACAGTATCGAATACCTGCGTGAGGTGGCTCACCTTCGCCCGCGCACCAACCTGATTGGCGCCGTTGCACGTGTGCGCAACACCCTGTCTCAGGCGATTCACCGTTTCTATCATGAAAACGGCTACTTCTGGGTGTCCACTCCGCTGATCACTGCTTCCGATACCGAAGGTGCGGGTGAAATGTTCCGCGTTTCTACGTTGGATCTGCAAAACCTGCCGCGTACCGACAAAGGCGAAATCGACTTCAGCGAAGACTTTTTCGGTAAAGAAGCGTTCCTTACCGTTTCCGGTCAGCTTAACGGTGAAACCTATGCATGTGCGCTGTCCAAGGTTTATACCTTCGGCCCGACCTTCCGCGCAGAAAACTCAAATACCAGCCGTCACCTTGCTGAGTTCTGGATGGTTGAACCGGAAGTGGCTTTTGCTACGCTGGATGACATCGCGTCACTGGCTGAAAACATGCTTAAATATGTTTTCAAAGCCGTTTTAGACGAACGTGCAGACGATATGGCCTTTTTTGCCGATCGCGTAGACAAAGATGCTGTTGCGCGCCTTGAGCGATTTGTAACATCCGATTTCGCGCAAGTGGATTACACCGATGCTGTAGAAATCCTAATGAATTGTGGCCAGAAATTTGAAAACCCGGTTTCCTGGGGTGTTGATCTTTCTTCTGAACACGAACGTTACCTGGCTGAGCAGCATTTCAAAGCGCCTGTTGTGGTCAAAAACTACCCTAAAGATATCAAAGCCTTCTACATGCGTATGAACGATGATGGCAAAACTGTTGCCGCAATGGACGTTCTTGCGCCAGGTATTGGTGAGATTATCGGGGGTTCTCAGCGTGAAGAACGTCTGGATGTATTGGACGCGCGAATGGCTGAAATGGGTCTGAATAAAGAAGATTATTGGTGGTATCGCGATCTTCGCCGTTACGGCACTGTCCCGCATTCTGGCTTCGGGTTAGGTTTTGAACGTTTAGTTGCTTATGTGACCGGTGTTCAAAACGTTCGTGACGTGATCCCGTTCCCACGTACACCACGTAGTGCAACCTTCTAATTAATTAAACTATTTCTAATTAACAAAATAGTTACAAAACTAAGGCCAGCAATGCTGGCCTTAGTCATTTTGAAAGATAGATCCCTGTCACAAAGTTCCGTAAAATACACATTTTGCAATACATTTTTTCTGACTGAAACATATTTAGTAATTTAGTAGCATTTTCGCTATGGATTAAGCTTACTACGGATGGAATAGTGCGTTCAGACACAGGAGACACCAAACTTTCGTGAATAGTTCCGTAAAGAATTATTTAGGCAGTGGCAGGTGTCCAAATAAAACCAATGAGGGTAATAATAATGATGAAGCGCAATATTCTTGCAGTGGTAATCCCTGCTCTGTTAGTTGCTGGTGCAGCTAACGCAGCTGAGATCTATAACAAAGACGGCAACAAACTGGATCTGTACGGTAAAGTTGACGCGCGTCACACCTTCTCTGACAACGCTGGCGACGATGGCGACCAGACCTATGTCCGTTTCGGCTTCAAAGGCGAAACTCAAATTACTGACCAACTGACCGGTTACGGCCAGTGGGAATACAACGTTCAGGCTAACCACGCAGAAAGCGCTGGCGACGAAGGCAACAAAACTCGTCTGGGCTTCGCTGGTCTGAAATTTGGCGATGCAGGTTCTTTCGACTACGGTCGTAACTACGGCGTAATCTACGACGTAATGTCCTACACCGACCAATTGCCAATCTTTGGCGATGACACCATGTACCAGAACAACGACAACTTCATGGTTGGTCGTGGTAATGGCATGGCAACTTACCGTAACAGCAACTTCTTCGGTCTGGTTGATGGCCTGAGCTTCGCTGTACAGTACCAGGGTAAAAACGACGAAGGTCGTGACGATCGTGGCGCAGTTGATTCCAATGGCGACGGCTGGGGTACTTCTGCCGCTTATGCTATCGGCGACTCCGGTGTTAGCCTGACAGGTGCTTACTTCTCTTCTAACCGTACCTCTCTGCAGAAGCGTGACGGTGCTGGTGATAAAGCTGACGCATACGCATTCGGCGCGAAATACGACGCTAACAACCTGTACCTGGCGACCTTCTACGGTGAATCACGTAACACCACTGATTACGGCAACCCGGGCTCTATTGCTAACAAAACTCAGAACTTCGAAGTTGTTGCTCAGTACCAGTTCGATTTCGGTCTGCGCCCATCTATCGCCTACCTGCAGTCTAAAGGTAAGGACCTGAACGGCTTCACCAAAAATGGTTCTACCTACGGCGGCGGCGATGCTGACCTGGTTAAATACGTAGAAGTAGGTACTTACTACTACTTCAACAAAAACATGTCTACCTATGTTGACTACAAAATCAACCTGCTGGACGACAACAGCTACACCAAAGCATCTGGCCGTAGCACAGACGACATCGTTGGTGTTGGTCTGCAATACCAGTTCTAATATCGCTTGACGATGCGCTTTCGGGCGCATCAAAGTGGATATCAAGGCAGAGCTTCGGCTCTGCCTTTTGCATTTAATCAATTCAAAAAACGAACTTTGCTACCCTCTTCCATAAAAAATTTTAATCTCACACGCCTTCTCACAACTCTGCTTTCTTTTTGCCGCAAACGGTTGGCAAACGACAGCGCTGGCGGTACCCTGATGCCCTCTTTCGTCATATCAGGCTATGGAATTTTCCGACATGTTTGAAAAAATCACTGCAGCACCTGCTGACCCTATTCTGGGTCTTACCGATCTTTTCCGCGCTGATGACCGCTCGAATAAAATCAATCTTGGGATTGGTGTTTATAAAGATGAAACGGGTAAAACGCCGGTTTTGGCCAGCGTGAAGAAAGCCGAACAGTTTCTGTTGGAAAATGAAACAACGAAAACCTATCTGAGCATCGACGGATTACCTGATTTTGCACATTGCACGCAGGAACTGCTGTTCGGTAAAGACAGCGCAGTGATTGCGGATAAGCGTGCGCGCACGGCACAAACGCCTGGCGGTACCGGTGCCCTGCGCATTGCAGCAGATTTTATTGCGACACAAACCAGCGCCAAACGCGTGTGGGTCAGCAATCCAAGCTGGCCGAACCATAAAGGCGTATTTTCCGCTTCAGGCCTGGAAGTTGCAGAGTACAACTATTACGACGCAGCCAATCACAGTCTTGATTTCGACGGCATGCTGAAAAGCCTGAGCGAAGCGAAAGCCGGTGACGTAGTGTTGTTCCACGGTTGCTGCCACAACCCGACGGGTATCGACCCGACTGAAGAACAATGGGCGAAGCTGGCTGAATTGTCTGTGGCAAACGGCTGGTTACCGCTGTTCGATTTCGCTTATCAGGGTTTTGCTAAGGGTCTGGAAGAAGATGCCGCGGGTCTGCGCCTGTTTGTTGCCAGCCATAAAGAGTTACTGGTCGCCAGTTCTTACTCGAAAAACTTCGGCCTGTATAATGAACGTGTCGGCGCCTGTACTTTAGTCGCCGCTGACGCTGAAACCGCCGATCGCGCGTTCAGTCAGATGAAATCGGTTATCCGTGCAAACTACTCTAACCCGCCAGCACACGGCGCAGCAGTTGTAGCTACCATTCTGGGTAACGAAGCCTTGCGCACGCTGTGGGAGCAGGAACTGAGCGATATGCGTCAGCGTATCCACCGTATGCGTCAGTTGTTTGTCAGCACCTTGCAGGAAAAAGGGGCGCAGCAGGATTTCAGCTTTATTATCAATCAGAACGGGATGTTCTCTTTCAGCGGCCTGACCAAAGATCAGGTATTGCGGTTACGGGATGAATTCGGTGTATACGCGGTGAATTCAGGACGTATCAACGTTGCGGGTATCACACTCGACAATATGGCACCACTGTGTGAAGCCATCGTCGCCGTACTGTAATCGTTAAGCACTGCTTCTCGATTAAAAAAGCCCGTCAGGACACTGACGGGCTTTTTGTATTCAGGCAATCAATAATTACCAGACCGGCATTTCATCCTGCAGGAAAGGATTGTTTTTACGCTCGTAACCAAAGTCAGACATCGGGCCATGACCTGGAATAAAGACCATGTCATCACCCAGAGGCAACAGCTTGGTTTTAATCGAGTGGATCAGCGCCTGATGATCACCGCGCGGGAAATCACTTCGCCCTACGCCGCCTTTGAAAATCACGTCACCGGAAATGGCAATACGCGTTTCATCATTGATGAAAACAATATGCCCCGGCGTATGACCCGGGCAATGTAATACAGATAAGGTTTCTTCGCCCACACTCACGGTGTCACCTTCCTCGAGCCAGGTATCAGGCGTCAGCGGGTCACAATGGTCAAGGCCAAACATCTGGCTCTGAGTTGGCAAAGCATCAAGCAGGAACTGATCTTCCTTCTGCGGGCCAATAACGGGCACCTGATAATGAGCAGCCAGTTCAGCGGCGGCACCTACGTGATCAAGATGACCGTGCGTGAGCAAAATTTGAGTAACCAGAACGCCTTTGGCAGACACTTCCTGAATGATACGCGGGGCTTCACCGCCGGGATCGACAATGGCGGCCTGATTGGTCTTCGTACACCAAATCAGAGAGCAGTTCTGGCTGAAGGCCGTGACGGTAATAAGATGGATTTTCATAGGGCTCCACAAAATGGCCTGCACATCGGCAGGCCATTAATTACACACATCACCAGGTCCGTGCGGGGCCGGTATCGATGTGCACAAAGTTACTTCGTGGATAATATCCTACACCACCCATCCGCATTTTTAACGCTGCTTTGCGGATATTGCTCAATTCGATTCCCTGAATATGGAAATCCATCGCCTGTCCGAGCGTGTGGTAACTGTGTTTTGCTACGCCACTGCCTGGTTCACGCATGCTGTTGTTGGTCGCCAGAGAGCGGTAACCAGAAATTAACTGAACAGGTTTATTGGTGCCGCCGAGCATAACTTGCAGACGATAAAGATGATCGAATAAGGCGGGATCGATGGCTTTAACCTTTTCCGCCCGATAGTCTCTGAACAGATGATTCAACCGAGCCAACTCATCCTTGTTGTAACGCTTTCCATCAAAAAACTCTGTTTTGAGGGTTTCGCCGGTATTTAAGTTATTAACGACTAAAATACGCGGACGAGGAGTGGAAAGAGTGGCGAATGCACGACCCGGAAGGAATGCAATCCCCATAGCGGCACTGCCCAGTGCCAGCCATTTACGGCGATGTTTGTCGATTTCATTCATGAACAGTTTACTATCCGATAAGAGAGTCAAAAAGAAGTGCGATTTTTGCACCGTTTCGAACCTTAACCGCCAAATATCAGCGAGTCAAGCGACCCTGAAACGCAAAACGAGCGTGCCAGTGGCTCACGCTCGTTGTATGGCCAAATACTCTGACCCTTATCAGATTAGTTTTACTGCATTTATTGAAGCAAAATTTCTGCCTGAGGCAAAATTTGTGCTCCGGATCTCACTGTGGAATCATAATTGTAAATATCTGTGCGGAACTGCGGTTTACCATCATCTGCAACCCACGCCGTCAGATAAAACAGTTTTACCGGTATATGGTGTCGTATTGCCACGTAAGTGGTGTTACCGCCCTGCAAAGCAGAAGAGATACGGGTGTCATTCCAGCCGGCATCCTGTAACAACATATTCGCCAGTTCAGACGCTTTATTGACCCTCACGCACCCTGAACTTAGCGCACGAATGTCTTTGCTGAACAAGTTATGGTTTGGCGTGTCATGCAGATAAATTGCATCAGAGCTCGGCATATTAAATTTATACCGGCCAAGCGAGTTGCTGACTCCAGGAGCCTGACGGATACGGTAAGGGAAGTGATTAGGGGACACCATTGCCCAGTCGATCATGGAAGGATCGATGACTTCCGCGTCATTGCTCCAGCCTGACAATACCTGATAACCATGCTGCTGGAAGTAGCCCGGATTATTCATGGCTTTCGGCACAATATCTTCACGTACTAATGTTGTCGGCACATTCCACGGTGGATTCACCACCACATTATTGAGCGCACTGCTCATCAGAGGCGTTTTCCGGCTTGGCCGCCCGACAATCACCCGCGACGACAGCACCTCACTGCCGTTAAGGTAATAGGTAAGCTGATAGTTTGGAATGTTGACCATAATTCCGGTATTCACATTCCCTGGCAGAATTCGCAATCGCTGAATATTCAGCGCCAGTAAAGTGGCTCTCAGCTGTGGTGAAGCATTCAGCCACTGGCGCGTACGCCCGCCGATAATCCCATCCGCCTCAAGTCCCTGCCATTTCTGAAAACGTTTTACTGCTTCCACTAAATCTGGCGTGTACTGATTATTCGCAACAGCTACAGAGGCAGCCGGTGCCGGCGTTTCAGTGGACTGAACCGAAGGCAGAACATCCTGGACCGACGTCGCAGAAGGACTCACCGCTGGGGTGGCTGGCTGCGCTTTGTCTGCGGTTTCATCCACAGACAAATCATCATTCGCCGCGCTCCCCGGCGTATTCGGGGCTATGGTTTCATCCGTCGGTTTAGGCGCACTGGTTTCCTGCGGCGAGGCAACCATCATGCCCGTTCTGGTGAGGATCTCACGCAGCGCCGGAACATCATCACTGATTTGATCAGGTCGCAAGCTTGCTGAACCGCGCATCGCAGGCCACGGACGGTTGTCCGCCAGCATCGTTTTCAACGCGTCATGCATTTTGGCGTAATAAGGGTGCTGTGGCGTCAGAGTCGACATATAGTGCGCGGTATCACCCTGGCGCACCGCCAGTTGCCACTGATTAATCACTGTCAGCGAAGGTGTGGTCATCTTGTACGGCGTCGTGCTGTAAAGCCACTTATCCCCGTTGGCTTCCACGCTGCTGGTAAATTGGAGATAGCCCAGCATCGCATCAGAGAGCACTACGTCGCGTGCCATACCGGTCACCTCCGGGTCAGTCAGCCATTTCACCCATTGGGTAAACTGCGGCTGAATACCGGAAATAGCCAGCTCAGCTAACTGCTGCTGGAATATTTGTATCGTTTCACGATCTTTCCACATCGGCTGCATATGGTTAGCGGCGTAAAGCGACGAGAGAGATGACAGATAGAGAGGCCGGATGCCTCTTGGCATCAATTCTGCCTGCAGCTGGCTCATGCTTTGCACGCTGGATAACGTGGTTTTTCCGACCGGCATAGTGGGAACTGCCGCCCAGGCAGCAAACCACGGAGACAGACCGCTCGCCAGCAAACAGCTGGCGACTAAAAACTTGAGAGACCTTTGATTCATTAACATCTTCCCTTGCCTCCCGGTAAAGTGCCCAATTCATTCCCCAAAATTAAGCCAGCAATGTCTGGTTTAAGTATATAAACAGAATTCTTTTTTTGCGCGGTAGCTCAATGAAATGCAGTCCGCGTGTACCTGAAGACTCTAAGCCAGCCGTCAGACGAAATAAAGGTTTCATTGGGTACTTTCCATGCAACGACAATCTATCAGCTCAGATTTCATCCAGTGATTGAGAATATCTTTATCCTCTGATTAATCAGGGAAGAAATTTTCATAGAAATTTCATATAAATTAAACAATTAGCGCTATGGCAAAAAAAAAAGCCCCGACATAAGCCGGGGCATGATCCTATTCTGAAAATAATCAGGAAACGTCAGCTTCCGTGTTGGCCAGTGCAGGAAGTTCTGCGGCAAAACCGCGTAAACCCACCACATGTACATGTTCATTATTGCCAAATACTTTTCGCACCAGTTTATACGTCGTCCCTTTTTCCGGGCTGATGTTTTCTGGCGCAGCGATAATCAACTGCATTTCGAGACGGTCGCAAAGCTCGAACAGCGTGGCGATGGATTTCGCATCCAGACGCGCGGCTTCATCAAGGAACAGCAGACGACATGGCGAAATATCTTTGCCACGCATACGGCTCGACTCATCTTCCCAGCTCTGAACCACCATCACCAGAATCGACATACCGGTACCGATCGCTTCACCGGTCGACAGCGCGCCACTTTCCGCACGCAGCCAGCCGTCTGAACCACGGTTAACTTCCACTTCCATTTCCAGGTAGTTGCGGTAATCCAGAAGTTCTTCGCCGATGGTTTGTGGCGTACGCTGACCCATATCAATCTGCGGATTCAGACGCTGATACAGTTTGGCCAGCGCTTCCGAGAAGGTCAGACGATTACTGCTGAACAGATCCTGATGCTGTTCCTGCTGTTCAGAAAGAACATCCAGCAGTCCCGCATGTGCTTCACGCACGTTCACGTTCAGACGCACACTTTTTACCTGACCAAACGCCACGGCCTGCAGCCCCTGGTTGAGCTGACGGATACGGTTCTGCTCGCGCTGAATGGTTTTGCGGATGATGTTCGCCACACTTTTAGAACTGATGGCCAGTTGCTGTTCGCGGGCGGTCAGTTCTTCAGTCAGACGTCCCAGCTCGATTTCCATCTGTTCGATGGCTTCGACCGGATCGTCGGTGCGGATAATATCCTGACGAATACGTTCACGCAGATGCTGATACACGGCAATGTAGAACTGGATTTTGCGTTCCGGACGTTTCGGATCTTCTGAAAGACGCAGCACATCGCGCAGATGTTCGTTATCAGACACCGCCAGACGTAGCGCACCCAATGCTTTATCCGACATCGAACGCAGTTCGTCGCCATCCATGTAAGCCAGCTCACGACGGTGAAGACGACGCTCAACGCCGTTATCTTTTACCAGACGCATGACCGCACACCAGCCCGCTTTCGAGGACACGACCTGCTCACGGCTCTGGTGATAATCGCGCTCCAGTTTGCGCAGTTTTTTCTGCAGATTGTCCATTTCTGCTTCGCAGAAGGTGATCTGTTTTTCCAGCTGGTTGCAACGGGCACGGTTAGTGCTCAATGCAGTATGCAGCTCATCACGACGGGTTTTGGCTCGCGCTTCGGCATTCGGATCCGCCTGAACGCCGATATCCTGCAATTCCTGGCTCAGCTCTTTGAGCATATCGCGTTTGGCATCGAACGAACTTTTCAGCGAGGCCAGAACCTGACTGTACTGAGTCAGCTGAGTCTGATGCTGACGCATCTGCTCGCGGGCACGCGTACGTTCCGCTTCCGCATGTTCCAGACGCTGACGTAGTTTGTCGTTCAGGTCGCTGTTTTCGTTCAGCATGCCGGCAGAATCGGTATAGCTGAAGTGCGCACGACGCTGAACGACTTCGGTCAGCGCAAAGGCCTGCTGCTTCGCCAGACGCTGTGAATGCTGCGCCTGTGCGTAATCTTCTTTCAGTTGCTCATGCTGTTCCGGGTCACTTTGCAGCACTGACACCAGCGGTTCCAGCTTAGCCAGCGAAACACCGTGTTGCTGAATGAAACGGGCAGCATCCTGCGCCTCTTCCATTTCTTCGCGGATTTCTTCCACACGGTCGATCAGCGTTTCATCGCACAGTAAGCCAACGCGCGGCTGCAATTTATTTAGCATACCGATAGCGTCTTTCGCCTGCTCGTATTGCTGACGCTGTTGCTGATTCTGGCCTTCATGTGCATTGATGGCACGTTCCAGTTCGCCACGACGTCCGCTCAGGGTGCGGATTTCTGCTTCCGGATCGGCATCAAACGCAACGGCCAGATGGCTGCCGATGAAACGGCTGAATGCCTGATGCGCACGCTGGATTTTCTGCACGTCAAACGACAAGGTCGCATAACGCTCAGAAAGATTTTCGCGTTCTTTATGCAGAGTTTCGAGACGGTTTTCACGCGCCGCACGACCAAACAACGGTACCTGCGGGAAATGAGAATAACGCCACTGGCGGTCACCGGTTTTCACCAGCACCGCGCCCTGCATTTCTTCCACTTCAAACACGTTGTCATCAAATGACTGCGGATCCCCTTCAATCAGGTAGAGATCTTCAGGACAATCGTCCAGACCGTCCAGCTGATCGCGGATCAGAGACAAATCAGGCACGACAATCGCGTGGCGTGACGGACCATACAACGCGGAGAAGTAAGGCGCATCATCGATGGTAACGTCATCATAAATTTCAGATAACAGTACGCCACCAAAGCGTTCTGCCAGCGCGATCATGCGGGAATCTTCTGCACCGCTTGGCTGACTGAGGCGCGTTATCTGGCCTTCAATGCGACGTTTGCGGGCAGCGACTTCGTCACGCTCAACCGTGGTTTCGCGTTCCGTTTCCAGCAACTGCTGCATGTATTCGGTCACCTGCTGGCTGCTTTCCAGCGGTTCTTTACTTTGTTCACTCAGCTGGCTGAGGGCTTCCTGTGCGGCCAGCCAGACCGGGGCACGGGCGGTCAGCTCGCGAATACGCGACTGAACCTGCTCGAGTTCCTGACGCATTTGCATACGACGTTCACCGGCCTGCGAGACAACGCCCTGCAATTCTTCGATCTGTACTTCCAGCTCACGCTGCATTTCGTCCAGATCTTCCGGATGCACATCCTGACCGGTGCGTTTACAGAATTCCTGCAACTGACGCTCAGCATCCTGCTGTTCACGCAGACGGCCTTCCAGCTCGGACAAACGCATCCGCAGCGGTTCTACGCGTTCCGCCTGATGCTGCTGTGAAGACCAGTCGCGCAGCAATTCACGCGCGGTCTGCCAGGCTTCGCTGCGGCTCACTTCACCGGCGATTTTCACCACCAGCTGATAGGCATTTTCGAACTGATTATGGGCGGCAGACGCCACACTCATTTTCTGTTCCAGCATCAGCAGGATTTCAGTAGCTTCCTGCTCTTTAGTCTGGAATGTTTCCAGCCATTCTTCACTGTTCTGAATACTCAGATCAGGGATCTGACAAAGGTCGCGCGCACGCTCAATAGCCTGTAGGGCTTGCTGATATTGGATCGCACGGGTTTGCTGAACGTCCAGCGCCTGCTGGTAATCGGCCAGCTGACTTTTCAGTTCGTCCACTTCCAGCTCAGCCGCTTCCGCACGTGCTTCGTGCTCTGCGTGCAGTTCGCTGGCTTCTGCGACGACTTCGTTCTGCTCTTCGAGACGGTACGTCAGCTCTTCGAGGTCACTTTCGTAACGCTCGATTTTTTCCTGCTGACGCATTGCGGTCTGAACCAGACTCAGATGATCGCTCGCAGCCTGATAATCGGTTTCCAGATCGCTCTGCGAACCGCTCTGCTCAGCCAGCTCACGCGCCATTTCAACATGACGATATTGCTCACTGGAAAGCTGTTTGCGGCTGGTCAGCAAATCATTACGCAGCACCAGCGCACCATCGAGATGAATGCGGCGTTCATTGGCATGACGCATATAGTCGGCGGCCACGTACGACGTTGCTTCCGAAATCAGATGCTTAAACAGGTCGCGGTCAGATTGCGTAACGCGGATCGCTTCCAGCGTCATGCGGTTTTCACGCAGCGCGGCTTCCATATCCTGGAAGGCTTTACGCACACCGCTGTTTTCCGGCAACAGGTAGTCGCGCAGGGAGCGGGTGATGGCGCTGGAGATACCGCCGTAAAGTGATGCTTCGATCAGGCGATAGAATTTACTGCGATCAGACGCTGAACGCAGACGACGCGGGATCACACCCAGATCGAACATCAGCGCATGGTAATCGGTAATCGAGTTGAACTGCTTGAACTGCACGCCTTCCATTGCTTCAACGCGCTCTTTCAGTTCATGCAAAGGCAACACGCGCGCCTGACGTTCGCCAACGGTTTCCGTCAGCATTTCTGTCGGGTTCACCGCAACCGGCAAGCCCTGAATGGTGAAAGGTTTGATATCGACTTTACGGTCACGCCCCGCAACCTGCTGCAGACGAACACCCACGACAATGCGCTGATGACGGGAGTTCACCACATCCAGAACGGAGTAACAGACACCGGCGCGTAATTTACCGTGCAGACCTTTATCACGTGAGCCGGAAGTTGCCCCCGCTTCGGTGGTATTACGAAAATGCAGCAACGTCAGATCGGGGATCAGCGCCGTGACAAAAGCGGCCATGGTGGTGGATTTACCCGCACCGTTACCACCGGAAAGCGTGGTGACCAGTGAATCGAGGTCAAATGTCCGGGCGAAAAAACCGTTCCAGTTAACCAGCGTCAGTGAGCGAAATTTACCGCGTTCAATCATTCCTGTTCATCCTCTGCGCTTTCATGCCCTTGCTGCCCTGCCAGCGGTTCGCCGTCTTCATTTTCGTCGTTCAAGGACAACGCGCTGTCGACTGGCATCGCTTCGCCGTCGCGGATCATCCGCAACTGAGCTTCGCGCGCGTCATCGCCGCTGCGGACATCCGCACCAAAGCGAAATACTGCTTCTGTAATACGGAATTTAGTGCTGTCGACGCCCATGAAATACACCATGCCCAGACGGCGCAGGCGGTTCAGTGAAGTGCGGACTTTATCCTGCAACTTCTGGCGATCCAGGTCAGAGCCGGTAGAGCGCTGGTTGACGTATTTCAGCAATTTGCTTTCGTCGGCCAGACTCAGTAATTCATCATAAAGTTCCTGCTGGGTAAAAATCCCCTCATGCGCCAGACGTTCCGGGCTGAGATACAAATAGCAGAGAATTTTTCCGACCATCATGTCCAGCTCAGAGAGCACGGAACGCGGGATAAGCGTGGTGGAGCGCGGACGAAGATAGAAGAAACCTTCCGGGGCCCGTATTAATTCCACGCTGTAGCGGCTGTAAAACAGTTCCATTTCTTCCTGATAGTCCATCAGGAAAGCGTGGTTATCCAGTTCGTCAATGCCAATATGACGGCCAGAACGCAGCTGGCTGTCGAGAGCAGGAAACACTGAATTTGCCAGTGCCTGCGCCAGCTTAGCTGGCATTATGTGTTCAATATTTGTCGATGACATGGGCCTGCACCTTGGCTCCGTAATCATTGATTGCCTGCCATTCGGCATGCAACCCTGAAAAATCTGCTTCAGCCACACCAAGGCGTACCGCCTGGTCGACCACAATTCGCGCGACATCAAAGTGTCGGGCACGCGGATACTGCTTGAGGTATTCGCGCATTACCATGCCCAGATTGAGCGGCGTTTTTTGTTGCTGATAAACCTGTAATGCCTGTTCAATCAATGCCGCAAGTTGTTCGCGGATTTCGTTAAATTCTTCAAACTCGAGATCTGGCGGAAGTTCACCGGTCACTTCTTCGCTGCGCAGTGCCAGCTCTTCGTCACGCATATCCAGCAGACGATCGGCATTGGCAAAGGTGAGCGTCCACGGCTGGTCAAAGTAGTTTTGCACCGACTGACGCAGACGTTGAGCAAATACCCGGTTCTTATCCATGTCGATCGCAGTACGGATAAATTTATGCACATGGCGGTCATAACCAATCCACAGGTCAATGGCCTGCTGACCCCAGCTGGTAATACGATCGAGTTTGTTCTGTAAGTCGAACACCAGTTTATCGACGAAACTCAAATCGAGTTCGACCATGGTGGCGTCCTGAATGCGCATCAGATGCGCCTGCAACAGGTTACCGGCAGCTTCAAGCGTATCCTGTAGTTCACGCAGCGTGCCTGAGGTTTCTGACAGAAGGATTTCACAGCTGGAAATGGCCGCGCGCCAGTCTTTATTCAGCAGTGCAGCAATATCGTCTTTTACGCCCTGCTGCTGTTCGTCCATGATGCGCTGGGTCATGTCGATGCTGTCAAAAATCTCAGCAACGGAATATTTCAGCGGCGCGTAGACATTGCGATGCCAGTGGAAATCATCGCCGCCCTCTTCGGCCGCATCAGCAGCGCGTTTGAGTTCCTGCGCAACAATCGATAACTGCATAGACAACCGCAACGTGGAAAATTCACGCTGGCGGATGTAATAATCTGAAATGCCGATCGCCAGCGGTGTCAGGCGATAAATGGCATTGCCATCCGCCATTTCACTGACAAAACGGTTGAGCAAGCGCTGACGCACCATGTCATTGATGGCGTTATTGGCACGTACGGTAATGGTTTCGTTTGTCTGCTCAAATCCTTTACTGACATGACGAAACGCATCGACCAGTTCACCCTCACTCATTTCCCCGTCAAGGCGCTCGCTGTTTAACGTGGCAATCGCCAGAAGAAAAGCCAGCCGCTCCGTTGGCAGCGAAATTGAGAAATCATTTTTCCGTGCCCAGGCGACCAGTTCGGGTACAGTCTGGGAAAATTCACTCATAATTCGTCCTTCAGAATGGGTTTGTGCGCCATCACATGGATGTAGCGTCCCAAACTAACAAAAGGTTCCTGACGGCAATAACGCTGCTCCAGCGCCAAAAGCTCGTCAAAATCCTGCTTATGTTGTTGTCTGTTTCGCAAATAATCGTGGAACACTCTAACACCGGTCTTACCGCTTATCTGCACTCCCAGTTCTTCCAGCCACTGATAAACCTGCGCAGGTTCCAGCGGATGATCGGGTAACAGGGAGCTTTTTTTGATTTTTGGCACACCGGCTTCGACGTGACCAAAGTTGCCGAGGATCATATGCCGCATGACCAGACCGTGAATATTGTAAAACATCAGCGATAATGCGCCACCCGGTGCCAGACAATCGAGCAGCGCGGCCAGTGCCTGACGCGGTTCTGCCAGCCATTCAATGACCGCATGGAACAATATCAGATCAACCGGCTGTTCCAAATGTTCAGCGATGTGCTGAGCCGGACATTGTACAAATTGCATGTTCCCGCTCACACCTTTTTCCACCGCCGCGGCCTCGGCGCGTCGGATCATCTCACCGGAGAGATCGCACAACAAGACCTGATGTCCTAAAGCAGCAAGTTCACAGGCCATTTGCCCTTCACCGCCACCCGCATCAAGAATACGCAATGGTCGCTGAGGCAGCGTTTGTAGCAATTCTTGCAGATCCTGACCCAGCACAGCCTGACGGATACGTCCCTTAGTTGTGCCGTAGATATTGCGCGAAAACTTTTCCGCCATATCGTCGAAGTTACGATCCTGCATGAAGAGATACCTGTTCCTGATGGTGCATTCTGTTAAAGGGTTTATCAGCGCGGCCTGCTATTTTGGCACAGGCTGGCATAGAATAAATCATCCTGACGCGGATTCATGCCCGGATGTCGTTTTTTCACCCAAAAGGACCGGTTTCTGATGTTATTTATCCTAAAAAAAACCTTCGGTGGCCTGTTATTACCGCTGCCCTTTATTCTGGTCATCATGGCGGTTGCACTGGTTTTGTTGTGGGTGACCCGCTGGCAAAAAACCGGGAAAGTGTTTTTTTTACTGAGTTGGCTGCTTTTACTGCTGCTGAGTATACAGCCGGTCGCGGACAGTCTTCTGCGCCCGATTGAAACTGGGTATCCGACTTATCAGGTCACGGGGCATACGCCGGTTAAATTTGTGGTGGTTCTGGGTGGCGGTTATACCTATAACCCGGACTGGGCACCGAGTTCTAATCTCATCAGCAACAGTCTGCCACGTGTGACGGAAGGTATCCGTATTTACCGCGCAAATCCGGGATCAAAAATGATTTTTACCGGTGCGCAGGCGATGACAAATCTGGTCAGCAGTGCCGCCGTAGCCGGAAAAGTAGCGCAAAGTTTAGGAGTGCCTGATAGCGATATTATCCTGCTCGATAAACCCAGAGATACGCATCAGGAAGCACAGGAAGTGAAAGCACTGATAGCTGACCAGCCTTTCGTGCTGGTGACGTCAGCAAATCATTTGCCTCGGGCGATGGTGTTTTTCCGGCAGCAGGGATTGCATCCGATCCCCGCACCGGCGAATCAGCTGGCGATCGATTCCCCGCTTAATCCGTGGGAGCGTGCGCTGCCACAGGCCTTGTTCTTATCGCACAGCGAGCGGGCGTGGTATGAAACGTTGGGGCGCTTATGGCAATGGATGACATCACCCGCGCCCGTAACGAAATAGTTAAGTCAGCTCAGTTAAGCCACGGCAGCAGTTGTTGCCGTGCAAAATCGAACTGGCGGCGATCAAGTTTGCCGGTGTGGATCATGTGCGCAACAGACTCCCACACCAGATACATCCAGCGGCGGGCAAGGAAGCTTTCAGAAACCGGCGCTTTTTGCAGATAGCCGAACAGCAACTGCTCGCTCATCCCTTTTTCCCACAAGCGGAACAAATCAAACTCACGTGGTGCCCACAGCACTGGTCCGGGATTGATCATCGCCAGCAACTGATCGCTGCGCGGGTCTTTTAGCATACTGCGTAACGACAGATTGCCGTGAACCAGCACCGGTGTGTCGTCAAAATCTTCAAACAGCGCGGGGATACAGGCACGGGAACGAAACAGCAGCGTGCGGTCTTCCGGCGTCAGATCAGGTGCCTGTAAATTCGTTAATGTTGCCCACAGCACTTCTATTCTTTGCGGATACCAGTTTTCCCACCGATTTTCCTGTGTACTGTCGACAGAACCCACGCAGCCGTGACTGTCGATACGGTGCCAGGCCAGCATCGCTTCGACAATTTGCTCCTGCAATATTGTCCAGCGTTCCGGCGTACGCGTCGGGGCTTCTGCGGAAACGCCGCGCAGGCGCTCAATGAGCAGGATTTCCTGATAAGGTTTCTGGTGCGTAGTGACCATGCCGTAGACCGTTGGAACCCGTACAACACCTTCTCTCGCCAGCATCGACAATTTATAGGCTTCCTGTCCGGCGATCCCCTGACAAATAAAACTTTTCGCCAGCAAAGGCATGGCGTAACCCTGCTCATCATAAAGGGAGAAAAGATGGGCATAAGGCTGCTCACTCACACATTCCAGTCGGGACAAACGCTCCCCCAACACGATGCTCAATTCGGCTTTTAGCTGTTCCATAACATGTTCGCAGTGACGAAAAAGTTAATGTTTATGATGAAAGCTTCAGTGACGGATTACCCCGTTTCAGATCAAACAAAAACCGGATAATGAGGGCAGAAAAAGGAAGATGTCGCGCAAAACGCAGGGAAAGGTGGAAATGTAGAAACGGAATGCCGGGACATTCCGTCTTATTATTGTTGGCGCGTGGGTTTTATTTATGACCCAGGATTGCGCGCACGCGTTCTAAATCTTCTGCCGTGTCCACACCCACCGACGGAATGGCTTTCGCCACATCAACGTGGATTTTTTCACCGTACCACAGTACCCGCAGCTGTTCGAGCAGTTCGATATGCTCAAGCTGGCTCGGTTCCCATTTTACATACTGGCGGATAAACCCTGCGCGGTAAGCATAAATGCCAATGTGGCGAAGGAAAGTATCCCCGACAGTTTCCTTAGAAACGGCAAAACGCTCACGTTCCCACGGAATGGTTGCACGTGAGAAATACAGCGCATAACCGCGTGCATCGCGAACGACTTTCACAGCATTCGGGTTGAACGCCTCTTCCGCGGTTTCGATAGGCACGGCCAGCGTCGCCATACCGGCTTCACTTTTCGCCAGATTATCGGCCACCTGACGAATGATCACCGGCGGGATCAGGGGCTCGTCACCCTGCACGTTGACGATGATTTCATCATCAGCAAACTGGCATAACTCAATCACTTCAGCCAGACGTTCAGTACCGGACTCATGGTCAGGACGGGTCAGGCAGACTTCGCCACCTGCCGCTTCGACGGCTTTCGCTACATCGGGGTGATCGGTCGCAACAATCACTCTTTTCGCCCCGGACTCGAGGGCGCGCTCCATCACATGCACAACCATCGGTTTACCATTGATATCCGCCAGCGGCTTACCTGGCAAACGGCTTGACCCAAAACGGGCCGGAATAATGGCAATAAAACTCATGGATGCGTCTCATCAACAGAAAGCGGACGGGCTTCATTTTCTAATAATACAGGGATACCGTCACGGACCGGATAAGCCAGACTGTCTGCCTTACATACCAGTTCCTGTGATTCTTTATTAAAGTAGAGCTTGCCGTTGCAGACAGGGCACGCAACGATTTCAAGTAAACGATGATCCATAAGTTCCTCCCGGAGGCGAATACACTGCATTTTCAGCCAGGTGTAACGCAAAAAACATTGGAATACATAAGACAGCGGTCCCAGAGGATAGCATAACCCCTGCTACCCGTTAATCCTCAGTTCGCCCGCAGGAATTTCTTAAAAGTTAATTCAATGTGAATGAAAAATTTCATCATGGAGCGATTGCGTTGCAGATCTAGTGGGAGTACAATTTTTTTGTGATGCAAGTCACACTATCAACCCCACAATAAGAGCTCGTAAATGAAAACCATTAACAAAATCATCGCAATGTTCGCTAACTTCAGTCAATAAGACTGTAGTAACACCTGCAATCATCGTGAAATAACGGCTGCCTGACGCAGCCGTTTCATTTTGCGGGATGACTTTTATGCGAGTTAAACCTGCCAGTCAGTACCCCAAAGCGCCATCAGTGTCTCCGGCACATTTCCAGTCAACACGCTTTCCGCTCCCTGCCACTGCGCAAACCGCGTAATTGCACCGTGAACATCCTGCGCACGCCGGGCTGTCATTGTGATCTGCGGTTCAAGATGCAGACTTTTCACTTCCAGAATTTTTTCTTTACGATGCATCTTGGCATCCACACGCCCAATCAGTTCACCTCGCTGTAATATTGGTAGCGTGAAATAGCCATACTGACGTTTTGCCTCCGGCGTATAGCACTCAATCCGGTATTCAAAATTAAACAGCACCGATGCACGTTTGCGATCCCACACCACCGGATCAAATGGTGAAAGCAGTGTAGTGACGGTTGAGCAAATTCGTGATTCTTTCGCTTGCTGTAACAAAGAAAACTGTTGCTGATGAACGTAAAAAATACCCTCAAGTCCTGTCACTTCGACGGGTGTGATTTCCTTATCAGCCAGCAGTTGTGCAATAACAGCTTTGGTATTCACACGCTTAAGACGGTAGTAGTCCGCCAGCCATTCCGGTTTGAAGATGCCGAGATATTGCGCCGAGCGACGCAGCATCTGATATTCCGCTACGCCGTGATCAAGGGTCTGGCTGGCATCATCCCAGTCAGGCATTACGCGTTCGGCCAGGTCGTAAACCCGGTGGAAGTTACGCCGTTCAGATACCATCAGTTTTCCCGAGGTGAACAACGTTTCCAGATGCTTTTTGTGAGGCTTCCAGTCCCACCAGCCACTGGCTGATTTTTTATCTGCGGTGAAATCTGCCGAGCGTACGGGACCGTTTTCAGCAATATGTCCCAGCAAAGCCTGTATATCTGACTGATGTTCATCAAACCAGGCCTGAGAAAACTTCCAGCCCATTCCCTGCGGATTCAGCATACGGTGACGTAATAATCCGTAATCTTCGCTGGGAATAAAACAGGCTTCATGCGCCCAATATTCAAAGATTTTTCCGCCGGAAAGCGCTTCTTCCAGCCATTGCGGAGAATAGTGACCTAAGCGACTGAAGAGAACCAAATAAGGGCTACGTGCCACCACGCTGATAGTGTCGATTTGCAGCAATCCCATATCACGGATGGCCTGCACAACATCAGCAGCAGACGGTTTTCGGGTAAAGGGTTTTAAGAGATTTTGCGCAGATAAATGCAGGGTGCGGGCTGAAGCGAGAGATATAACCGGGTGAGACATATCGGTATCCAGGGCAGCAAGTAGACTGTGGATACCGATAGCATATTTTTACCGGAGCGTAAAATTCAGCTCAACGGGGAACAACAAAAACCAGACTCAGAACGCAATAACATCTGCCGCGGAAGGGCCATGTGCTACGCTGCGATAAGTGGTGAACTCGACCTTCTGGCCAGCGCTGAGGGATTTATTTCCGGTATTCGCGATGGAAGTACGCTGAACATAAATTTCAGAAGAACCATCAAGCGGACAAATAAAACCGTAGCCTTTAGCCTGGTTGTACCATTTAACTAAACCCATTTGTAACATCATAATTTCTATCCTTTATTTTGGGCATCCATGAACACACTTTTTTATTATTGTTCGGATGCGTTTGCCCATTTCTAAGTTATTTTTTTATAAAAAACCTCTAATGAGCGAATTATTTAACGATTATTTTTACTGTTATATTTTTTTGTTAGGTATTGAAACCTAACTGACTTCTTCGCACTAAAAACCCGCCACGGGGCGGGCTTTATTCTGCTGATATAAATCACGATTCACGTTGTTTTATATCACCACGCCAGCCTCTTATCAGAGCGCAATAACGTTGGCAGCAGCCGGACCGCGCGGGCTGTCCTGAATGGTGTATTCTACACGCTGGCCTTCAGCCAGAGTTTTGAAACCATCAGTTGCGATTGCAGAAAAATGTACGAATACATCTTTGCCGCCATCAGCTTGCTCAATAAAACCAAAACCTTTGCTTTCATTGAACCACTTAACCTGACCATTTTTCTTAGACATATTTAAAACCTTTTTACTAATATAAAATCCTGCCATTCGGCAATGTTGGCCAATAGTTCAGACAATTACTTATGGGGAGGACTTAGAAGGTTCGTCTTGGAAGCGGAATCATCGGGAAAGAGATAACGTCTGGGAGGAACTGCTTTACTCTACACTCATACATAAATAGCGCTGCAACACAGGCTGCATGCATTTACTCATAAGTGCTGCCTGATAGCAAGACATCTAACGTAATTATTTTCAGGAAAACAGTAATTTTAAATATAAACCTTTAAAATCAGTTGCCTTGAGATTATATATTTACGTGAATTTTAAATCACAATGTGAATTTTAATGAAAAATCCGCTTTCAGCAAATGTTTTTCAGTATCAGATCGCTGATTTTTTGCAGTAATTTCTCGGCCAAAACTCCTTCAATCTTTGCGTCAACCGGCAGATACCACCAGTCGGGCTGAGCAAATGAGCGACATTTTACCGCGTCTTTTTCCGTCATCAGAAGAGCTTGCCCGGATTGTAAAACGCCTGAAAGCTTATCCAGCGTATAGGATTGATGATCAGAAAATGCGACTTCTTTTTGCACGTTCACGTTCAACTGTTTCAGCGTCGCAAAAAAACGTGGCGGATGCCCGATGCCAGCCATTGCAACAACATTCTGTAGTGAGGTCGGATCACGCTGCTCACCGGTCAGCAGATTGATAGCTTTTCCAGGCTGCAGGATCATCGCTAACTCACCTGAGTGTGCCGCGCCGCCGTTAGTTATCACAGCATCAACTGAGCGCAAACGTGAACGACGTTCCCGCATCGGTCCCGCCGGTAACCAGTGGCCGTTGCCGAAGCGCCTTATGCCATCAACCACTACAATTTCAACATCACGCGCAAGAGCATAATGTTGCAAACCATCGTCGGTAATAATCACGTCCAGTTCATTTGACGCAAGGAGTGCTTTTACTGCATCAGAGCGAATCGGAGACACCGCAACCGGTGCCCCCGTTCTCTGAAAAATCAGCACTGGCTCATCGCCCGCTTGTGCCGTTGAAGTTTCTTCACAAAGCAGCAGCGGATAGCTTTCCGCTTTTCCGCCATACCCGCGTGAAACAACGCCGACACGAAAACCATGCTGTTGTAGCGTTTCAACCAGCCAGATGACCACCGGCGTTTTGCCGTTCCCCCCGGCAGTCAGATTCCCGACCACCACGACGGGCACCGGAGCCCGCCAGCTTTTTTTCAGCCCCGCTTTATAGCTAAAACGGATCAGAGTTGAGATCAATCCGTAAAGCCAGGCCAGCGGAAGGAGTAACAAATATAACGGTGATTTCCCTGACCAGATGCGATCAATCATTGCCCGAATTGCATCCGGTAGAGTTGTGAGTAAACACCACGTTCTTCGAGAAGTTTCGCGTGTGAACCACGTTCCACGATACACCCATCCTCAATAACCAGGATTTCATCCGCTTTCTCGATAGTCGATAAACGGTGAGCGATAACCAGTGAGGTACGGTTTTTCTGCAATTCATCCAGCGCAGCCTGGATTGCGCGCTCAGACTCAGTATCCAGCGCAGAGGTTGCTTCATCGAGGATCAGAACTGGCGAATCACGTAACAAGGCACGTGCAATGGCAATACGCTGACGCTGACCGCCTGAAAGCAGAACGCCATTCTCGCCAATGACCGTGTCCAGCCCTTTGTCCATTTTACTGATAAAGTCCATCGCATACGCCATGGTGGCCGCTTTCTCGATTTCTTCGCGGGAATACATATCAGTTCGGGCGTAGGCGATATTGTTGGCAATGGTGTCGTTGAACAAATGGACGTTCTGGGAAACCAGTGCCACCTGGTCGCGCAATGACGACAGGGTATATTCACGCAAATCATGTCCATCCATCAGGATTTTACCTTCCTGAATGTCATAGAAGCGTGTCAGCAAATTCGCGATGGTCGATTTACCGGAACCGGAACGTCCTACCAGTGCAACGGTTTTACCTTCTGGCAGGCCGAAGGAAATATTACGCAGTGCGGGAATATCACGACCGGGATAAGTGAAAGTCACATTTTTAAATTCCACATTACCTTTAACGCGTTTAACTTCCAGTTTACCTTCGTCTTTTTCCTGTTCCATATCCAGAATGGAGAACAGAGTCTGGCAGGCAGCCATACCGCGCTGGAACTGAGAGTTGACGTTAGTCAGAGATTTCAGCGGACGCATCAGGGCAATCATGGAAGAGAACACGACAGTGATGGTACCTGCGCTGAGCGTTTCCATCACAGACGGGAAGCTCGCCGCATACAACACGAAGGCCAGAGCCAGAGAAGCGATCAGCTGAATAATCGGGTCGGAAATTGAAGAAGCAGAAACCATACGCATACCTTGCTGACGCATGCGGTTACTGACTTTATCAAAACGCGCGGTTTCAACTTTCTGACCACCGAAGATCAACACTTCTTTATGGCCTTTCAGCATTTGCTCGGCGCTGGTTGTTACCTGCCCCATCGTGTTTTGCATCGTCTTACTGATATTACGGAAGCGCTTAGACACCACACGAATAACAACAGAAACAATCGGCGCAATCACTAACAGGATCACCGACAGCTGCCAGCTGTAATAGAACATCATGATAAACAGACCAATGATCGACGCGCCTTCACGTACGACTGTCACCAACGCACTGGAGGAGGAGGACGCGACCTGTTCTGAATCATAGGTAATGCGCGAAAGCAAGGTACCGGTCGATTGCTGGTCAAAGAAAGCGACCGGCATTCTCATCATATGGCCGAACAGACGGCGGCGCATATGCATCACCACTTTGCCCGACACCCATGAAATGCAGTAGCTGGAAATGTAGCCACTGATGCCACGAACGACCATCAGGCCGATAACGACCAGTGGCATCCAGAGAAGAATTGAGCGGTCAGCTTTACCAAAACCGTCATCCAGCAGCGGCTTCAGCAAGGACAGCATGAAAGTATCACTGGCGGCGTTAGCGACCAGAGCAATAGCCGCAGCGATAAGCCCAGCTTTAAAAGGTGTGATCATCGGCCACAAACGGCGGAATGTCTGCCATGTGGAGAGATCTTTATCGTTCATCATGCAATATCAACCAGCATCGAAAGAAATAGCGGTCTATTCTACTCATTATCTACTGATACTCCAAACTGACGGTGATACCAACGTGGGATTAATTGCTCGCGTAAGCCTTTAATTGTCCAATAATCATCATAAATGAACAGGCTCAACTGGCCTGATTCAGACGTCGAATGCCAGTCATAGCGCGCTTTGTTGTATCTGCTAACAACTTTATGCGCAGGCAGATGCCATTTATTGAAACGGGAAGCAGAAGCGAGTGAAGTAACAGGTTTAACCGTTCTCAGGAAGGGCGGAGTCGACGATGTATTGCTTCCATGGTGGGGTACCTGTAGCACTGTCGCCTGTAAACCCTGACGCCATTTCATGATGAGAGCCTTTTCTGTTTCCGCTTCAATATCTCCCGTCAGTAGCAAACTAAATGCCCCTTCACTGACGCGAATGACGCAACTTTCGTTGTTTCCCGCATCAGCGACCTGCCGCTCAGGCCACAGCACGTTGAACATCAGCCCTTGCCAGCGCCATTGCTCACCAGCAATGCATTGCAAATGGCTCTGCCCCGATATTGAGTTTTCCCGAAGCCGGGCATCGGGATACCGGGTTTGTAATGACTCCAGCCCGCCACGGTGATCCATGTCGTTGTGACTGATAATTATCTGCTCAAGCTGAATATTTCGTCGGTTCAGGAACGGAATAATATTCTGCTCAGCAGCTGAACCCCCTTCCCATCTGTTACCGGTGTCATACAGAATCCCTTTTCCGTTTCTGCTGATGAGGACTGAAAGACCATGACCGACATCCAGCATATCGATCCGCCACCTTTCCGGCGGAAACCTGAGAAACCAGGTTACGGAAAGAGCAAGCAAAGAAAGCACAAGTGAAAAAGAGTGTTTAACAGGAATGAGGCGCCAGCAAATAATTATTAGCCACCCCAAAAAGCTTGACACCTGAAACGACTCACCAAGCGGAGTCCAGCCCGCAGCAAAAGGTTTTACCCCCCACATGGCCAGACTCAGCGATGAATCAGCGAGTTGCCAGACAATAATTTTCGCATTAATCAGCCAGCCCGCTGGCAGCAAATTTGTGAGTAAGGACAACAAAACTAAAGGCACGGTGATCAATGAAACAACCGGCACCGCCCACATATTAGCCAAAAAAGAATAAGCATTAACTCCCTGAAAAATAGCAATTTGTATCGGTAAAAGAAGAAGTGTCATGCCAGTCTGTAAGTGACCCCAGCGCAAGAATGACCAATACCAGGCATGCTGGAAACGTGCTGGAAGTGGCGCCCACTGGAACCAAAACACCAGCGAGGCCACGGCAAAACAGGATAACCAAAAGCTGTCTGACAGAAGATTCATGGGATCCAAAAGCAGTAGCAGAGCCACTCCCCACAGCCAAATCTGCCATGGATGACAACGGATGCGAAAAAAACGAAGTGTCAGCCACATTGATACCGCCAGAGCAGCTCGCATAGCCGGTGCATTCCCACCCGACAGCCAGGCATAGGTCAGCATAAATGCCCCACTCACTATTAACGGTAAGCGATAGTCAATCATTCTTACCGGCAGATAAAATTGCAGACCACGCGCCAGCCACCAGCCAAACAAGGCGGCAATACCAATATGCAGCCCTGATATAGCCACCAGATGCGCGATCCCGGTTCTCTGCAACAAAAGTTTTTCCGGTCCCTGAATCAGCCCTTTTTCCCCAAAAGCCAATGCCACTAACACTGGCGTATTTTCCAGCTGCGGCATCCCCTGCTGTACCCGCTTGATAAATTGCTGACGAAAGGTGCTGTTATTATCAAGCAACACTGCACTGCGGATTGTCGCGGTCATAGGAGCATGCTGAGAAAGGGCCCAACGTTGTGCGTCAAAACCGCCTTCGTTGAGCAGGCTATGAACAGGACGCAAGCTGACCTTCAGCTGCCAGCGCTGACCGGCCTGCAGACTTTCCCCTCCCTCACGCCACTTTGTCCTGACCATAAGAGGTGGGAAGATTCTCTGGCCTTCGAATTTTTCAATTTTGAAATACTGAGATAGTTCACTGGCATTCCCAAGATTGATAGTTTGCAGAGTTGCTGTCACGTTTCTGGACGCTCCCTGAAATGTATTTATCTGCTGTATCAGGATCCCTCCCTGAAAAGCCCCCCAGCTAAAACTGAGCAATGCGAGCGCAGATATCCTTAATACTTTTTGCTTTCCCCCGGCTAAATACCAGGCGAGACCACATAAAGCCGTAAGAACACCCGCAGAAGGTATTTGTGGGAGAAATATCAGTGGCAACATGCCGGTTATGACGGCTGCCGCTGCCTCATCCGTTGAGATTTTTATTTTTTACGCCCTTCCGTTTAACCACCAATACCTTCGGTAGCTTTCCGTACCGGAGTATGATTTTCAGGCGAATGATGAACAAGCAGAAGACAGAATCAATGCGGGACATTACGCAAAATATCGAAGGGAGACGGGTTATGAAGGGTTAATTATCAGTAATTAAAGCAAAAAAAACGGCACCCCGAAGGGTACCGTTTACGTTCGCTATAGGCAGACATTTATGTTCAGGCCAAAGCCTTAACCATAAATATTCGCGCGATCACGCAACTCTTTGCCTGGTTTAAAGTGAGGAACATACTTGCCGTCCAGCTCAACTTTATCACCCGTTTTAGGGTTGCGCCCAACACGCGGAGCACGGTAGTGAAGAGAAAAACTGCCAAACCCACGGATTTCGATGCGTTCACCATCAGCCAAGGTTGCAGCCATATGCTCAAGCATCTCTTTCACTGCATCCTCAACAGCTTTCGCCGGGATATGAGAGTGCTGGCCAGCAAGTCTTTCAATAAGTTCAGACTTGGTCATATTACCTCCAAGCTTTGCAGCTAAACTACCGTTTCGGGGCAACAGAGTTGCCCCCCGTCATTACTCGCCTTTTGCCGCTTTGAACGCTTCAGCCATAGCGTTAGAGAAGTTGCTTTCGTCTGGTTTGTTGTTAACAACAGCGATTGCATCTTTCTCGTCTGCTTCGTCCTTAGCACGGACGGACAGGCTTACTACGCGGTTCTTACGATCAACACCGGTGAATTTAGCTTCAACTTCATCACCAACGCTCAGAACCAGAGTTGCGTCTTCAATACGGTCGCGAGAAGCTTCTGAAGCGCGCAGGTAACCTTCTACGCCACCAGCTAATTCAACTGTAGCACCTTTGGCGTCAACTGCTGTGACTTTACCAGTAACAATAGTACCTTTCTTGTTAACAGACAGGTAGTTATTGAATGGATCTTCAGCCAGTTGCTTCACGCCCAGGGAGATACGTTCACGTTCTGCGTCAACTTGCAGGACCACAGCTGCGATTTCGTCGCCTTTTTTGTATTCACGTACTGCTTCTTCGCCTGCAACGTTCCAGGAGATGTCAGACAGGTGAACCAGGCCGTCGATGCCGCCGTCCAGACCAATGAAGATACCGAAGTCAGTGATTGACTTGATTTTACCTTCAACACGGTCGTTCTTGTTGTGGGTCTCTGCGAATTGCTGCCATGGGTTGTTTTTGCATTGTTTCAGGCCCAGGGAGATACGACGACGCTCTTCGTCGATATCCAGAACCATAACTTCAACAACATCGCCCACGTTAACAACTTTAGATGGGTGGATATTTTTGTTAGTCCAATCCATTTCAGAAACGTGAACCAGACCTTCAACGCCTTCTTCGATTTCTACGAAGCAGCCGTAATCAGTCAGGTTGGTAACGCGACCAGTCAGTTTAGTACCTTCTGGGTAACGTTTAGCGATAGCGACCCATGGATCTTCGCCCAGTTGTTTCAGACCCAGTGACACACGGGTACGTTCGCGGTCGAATTTAAGGACTTTAACAGTGATTTCATCGCCGACATTAACGATTTCGCTTGGGTGCTTAACGCGTTTCCAGGCCATGTCAGTGATGTGCAGCAGGCCGTCAACGCCGCCCAGATCAACGAATGCACCGTAGTCAGTGAGGTTCTTAACGATACCTTTAACTTCCATGCCTTCCTGCAGGTTTTCCAGCAGCTGATCGCGCTCTGCGCTGTTCTCAGACTCAATTACTGCACGACGGGAAACAACAACGTTGTTGCGTTTCTGGTCCAGTTTGATGACTTTGAACTCAAGATCTTTGCCTTCGAGATGCAGCGTGTCGCGAACAGGACGAACGTCTACCAGTGAACCTGGCAGGAACGCACGGATACCGTTCAGCTCAACAGTGAAACCGCCTTTAACTTTACCGTTGATAACACCGGTAACAGTTGCAGATTCTTCGTAAGCTTTTTCCAGCGTGATCCAAGCTTCATGACGTTTAGCTTTTTCACGGGACAGCAGAGTTTCACCGAAGCCGTCTTCAACAGCGTCCAGCGCAACATCAACTTCGTCGCCAACCTGGATTTCCAGTTCGCCCTGTGCGTTTTTGAATTGTTCTGCCGGGATTGCAGACTCAGATTTCAGACCGGCGTCAACCAGTACGATATCTTTGTCGATTGACACAACAACACCACGAACGATGGAACCAGGACGGGTTTCGATTGTTTTTAAGGATTCTTCAAAGAGTTGAGCAAAAGATTCAGTCATGTTGATAATCTTTAGGTTCTTAAGTTTAACGTCCATCTGGCTTCCTGCTGGATGGGGTTGTTTCAAATGCCCCGCTACAGATCCTTGCGGCGAGGTTAAAAAAAACTATAGCCAAAACTGGCACTGAATATTCTTCAGCACCAGATTACGGCTCGATTACCGGGTTTGTTTTTGCGGCAATCCTAGAATTTCTGTGGCATAAGCCAGCGCTTTTTCGATGACTTCGTCGATGGACATGCTGGTTGAATCCAGCAATAACGCATCGGAAGCAGCCACTAAAGGCGCAATAGATCTATTACGATCACGATCATCGCGTTCTTTGATCTCGGCTAAAAGCCGTTCAAAGTTAACACTAAAGCCTTTTTCCTGCAACTGTAGCATTCTTCTGTTTGCGCGCTCTTCGGAACTGGCATCCAGAAATATCTTTACAGGGGCATCAGGGAAAACCACGGTGCCCATATCGCGACCATCGGCAATCAGACCCGGTGTATCGCGGAATGCGCGCTGCCGGCGCAATAATGCTTCACGAACGCGGGGAAATGCCGCCGCCTGAGACGCCGTATTCCCAACGGTTTCGGTGCGGATTTCGTTGGTAACATCCTCACCTTCTAAAATAACGTGTAACTGCCCATCCTGAGCCACAAAACGAACATCGAGATGTGCGGCAAGCGGAACGAGCGCCTCTTCTGAGACAATATCAACCTGATGATGCAAAGCCGCCAGCGCTAATACGCGGTAAATCGCGCCGGAATCGAGCAGATGCCAGTTAAAGGCTTCGGCCAGTGCCTTGCACAACGTACCTTTACCTGCACCACTTGGGCCATCAACGGTGATTACCGGGGCTAAAGCCGTCATTTTTGTCTCCTTTCGGTGGGGTATACCCGCTTCATTAGTCTCACAGGACTAATTCAGGAGCGGCATTATACGCTGCCTTTACGACAACTGTTACCCCACATTTTTCAGTTGCCTAAAAAGCGGACGGTTCTGAGCCTGATAACAAAAAAAACGGACATCGTGTGATGTCCGTTCGCTCAGTGGCATTCACAGTGAAAGACTATGCCAGAGTGCTGATTCCTGCCAGACGTTCAAAATAGTCCGGGAATGTTTTCGCCGTGCATTTCGGGTCCAGAATAGTCACCGGTGTATCCGATAACGCCACCAGCGAGAAACACATCGCCATGCGGTGATCATTATAGGTTCCGATCTCAGCAAACTTCAGAGATTTAGGCGGTTCAACGCGAATATAATCTTCGCCCTCTTCGACCGTCGCACCGACTTTACGCAATTCTGTCGCCATTGCCGCCAGACGATCGGTTTCTTTAACGCGCCAGTTATAGATATTACGCAGCGTCGTCGGGCCTTCGGCAAACAATGCGGCGGTAGCAATGGTCATCGCAGCATCTGGAATATGGTTCATGTCCATGTCGATGCCTTTCAGCTCGCCACGGGTACATTCAATGTAGTCATCAGCCCAGTGAATGGTTGCGCCCATTTTTTCCAGCACATCGGCAAAACGAATATCGCCCTGCATACTGTTTTTGCCGATACCGGTCACGCGAACCGTGCCGCCTTTGATCGCAGCTGCGGCCAGGAAATAGGACGCGGAAGACGCATCGCCTTCGACCAGATAAGAACCCGGGGACACATATTGCTGACGACCTTTGATGCTGAATTTCTGATACTGGTGGTTTTCCACTTCAATACCGAATGTTTTCATCAGGTTAAGGGTGATGTCGATATAAGGTTTGGAAACCAGATCACCTTTAATCTGAATCGTCGTGTCGTTGTCTGCCAGCGGAGCTGTCATTAACAGCGCAGTCAGGAACTGGCTGGAAACGCTGCCATCAACACTGACGTCGCCACCACTAAAACCACCGCGCAGACGCAGCGGCGGATAATTTTCCTGCTCCAGATAATCAATCTGCGCGCCACCCTGACGAAGTGCATCCACCAGATGACCGATCGGACGCTCTTTCATACGCGGCTCGCCGGTCAGCACGACATCTTGTTCGCCAAGACATAACGCCGCAGCCAGCGGACGCATTGCGGTGCCCGCATTGCCCAGAAAAAGTTCCAGACCTTTAGCGTTGGAAAAAGCGTGGCCCAGACCATCAATTTCGCATTCGGTACGATCCGCCGATAAACGATGCGTAACGCCCAGTTGCGTCAGTGCGGTGAGCATATGGCGAACATCGTCGCTGTCGAGCAGGTTAGTCAGGCGGGTAGTGCCCTGTGCAAAAGCAGCCAGTAAAAGTGCGCGGTTGGAAACACTTTTTGAGCCAGGTAAATTGATGCTGCCGTTAACCAGCGCAACGGGTTGTAATGTCAGGGATTCCACTCTTTCTCCAATTCTTCTTTTCATAAAATGACCCCGGACATTGAGCCGGGGTCATTTTTAAGGCTACTTACTTAAGCATTCTGCGGGCCCGAAAGCCAGCACGCTTAGCCGTGGCGTTTTTCAAACTCTGCCATGAAGTCGGTCAGTGCTTTCACGCCTTCAATCGGCATCGCATTATAAATAGATGCACGCATACCACCAGCCACACGGTGGCCTTTCAATGCCTGCAGACCAGCTTCCTGCGCCTGATCCAGGAACAGTTTGTCCAGAGAAGCATCAGCCATCTGGAAAGGAACGTTCATCCACGAACGGTTTTCCGCAGCGACCGGGTTACGGTAGAAACCGGTACGGTCGATAGCACCATACAACAGTTCGGCTTTCGCGCGGTTGCGTTTTTCCATTTCACGCAGACCACCTTGCTCTTTCAGCCACTTGAACACCATGCCTGACAAATACCACGCGAAGGTCGGCGGGGTATTGAACATAGAGTCGTTCTCAGCCAGCACGGTATAATCAAGAATGGAAGGCAATTCAGTGCGCGCTTTACCCAGCAAGTCTTCGCGAACGATAACCAGTGTCAGGCCGGCAGGACCGATGTTTTTCTGCGCGCCGGCATAAATCACACCAAAACGGCTGACATCAATCGGGCGGGAGAGAATGCAGGATGAGTAATCCGCAACGACGATTTTGTCACCAAAATCAGGCATTTCGTCGATAGCGATACCATCGATAGTTTCATTCGGGCAGTAATGAACGTAGGCAGAATCTGCATTCAGCTTCCATTCATTCATTGGCAGAATGCCACGTTTACCGTCAACGGTCGTCGTGACATCAATAACATTCGGTGTGCAATATTTTTTCGCTTCGTTGACTGCGCTGTGAGCCCAGTAACCACCATCAATATAATCGGCTGTGGATTTATCACCCAGCAGGTTCATCGGCACAGCAGCAAATTGCGCGCGTGCGCCACCGTGGCAAAAGAGCACTTTGTAGTTCGAGGGAATATTCAGCAGATCACGGATATCCTTTTCGGACTCTTCAGCAACCTGGATAAACTCTTTACTGCGGTGACTGATTTCCATCACCGAGGTACCCAGTCCGTGCCAGTTACAAAGTTCCTGTTCCGCACGACGCAACACTTCAGCCGGGATCATTGCCGGACCTGCACTAAAATTATAAACCTGAGTCATTTCCCCTCACCACTTCTCTGAGACAGCCACATAGTTGCCTTTAATTTACCGGTTTTATTATTGGAAACAAGCCATCTGTAACGGTTATTCCTCATGACCTGATAAAGCGCGTTGAGATCTGCGTCACAAGGTTATTTACTCCCTGGAAAGCTGATTTAACAGGATTATATGTTCACACTCGCACAGTGCTCAGTGCCCTCACCCAGTTGATATTCTGACACCGCGGGCAGCTGGCTTTTTCCCCTACTTTGAATGACTTAATCAGGCTGCACCGATGGCAGGCATAGAGCCCGCTGGTCATCATCAGGGTTTCGATATCGATATAATCTTCGGGTAAAACCGGCAACCCCGGCTCTACATCGCCATCCTGACGGAAGTAAACGCTCAGGCCGCCATTGGCTTCCAGAAAAGCCAGCCGGACCTGTCCAAGATGTTCGACACCTTTTTGGCGCAACTCCATATAAAACTCGCCTTTGGTAATATTTTCCCTCGCCATGGTTTCCCACTCGAACATACCGTCGCGAATAATGATCAGCGGTTTTCCTTCCATCCAGTTCTGAAAATGGCGGCTTTTATCCATCAACCAGGTAGAAAGACGGTAAAGCAGCAGGATGGAGAAGAAGACCGCAAACACCGGCAGCAAAGGTACATCATCATAGAAAGTGACGTCACCGGCCGCAGAGCCCAGCGTCAGAATAATCACCACTTCGAATAAAGAAAGCTGGTTGACCCCGCGACGCCCGGTGAGTTTCAGAAATATAAACACCACTACAAAGATGAAAAAACAGCGGAATGTTACCTCTCCCAGATACTCCAGAGGGAACTTATCCAGTGTCATACGTTTGATATCAAAAGCCTGCATAGATGCCTCACGGGAAGTGAAAACAGCGGCTTACGGACCGCGGATTTACAGACAAGCTTAGCGCGTTACAACGCGATTACATTCTTAACACGAATACATGGAGCTAATACGTAAAACCCCGTATCATTGCGCGTTTTTAGCACGCTCAAAAGTGAACTCAATGACGCAAACTTTTATTCCTGGTAAAGACGCGGCGCTGGAAGACTCCATTTCCCGCTTCCAACAAAAACTCACCGATCTCGGCTTTAATATCGAAGAAGCTTCTTGGCTGAATCCGGTTCCCCACGTCTGGTCAGTGCACATTCGCGACCGCGACTGCCCGCTGTGCTTCACCAACGGTAAAGGCGCCAGCAAAAAAGCCGCACTGGCTTCTGCTCTGGGTGAATATTTTGAACGTCTGTCGACTAACTATTTCTTCGCGGATTTCTATCTTGGCAAAGACATCGCCAATGGCGATTTCGTCCACTATCCGAATGAGAAGTGGTTCCCGCTGCCGGAAGATGACAGCCTGCCAGCTGGCATTCTGGATGAACGCCTGCACGATTTTTATGACGCTGAGAAAGAACTGGTTGCCAGTGATCTGATCGACCTGCAATCCGGCAATCCTGATCGTGGTATCTGCGCCCTGCCGTTTACCCGTCAGTCAGATCTGCAAACCGTTTATATTCCGATGAACATCATCGGCAACCTGTACGTTTCCAACGGGATGTCCGCGGGTAACACCGCTAATGAAGCGCGCGTTCAGGGTCTGTCCGAAGTCTTCGAGCGTTACGTCAAAAACCGCATCATTGCAGAATCCATCAGCCTGCCAGAAATTCCTGCTGAGGTTCTGGCGCGCTATCCGAGTGTGGTTGAAGCCATCGCCAAACTGGAAGAAGAAGGTTTCCCTATTCTTTCTTATGACGCCTCTCTGGGCGGCAATTATCCGGTTATTTGTGTGGTTCTTTTCAACCCGGCGAACGGCACCTGTTTCGCTTCCTTTGGTGCGCACCCGGATTTCGGCGTAGCACTGGAACGTACCGTCACTGAGCTGTTGCAGGGCCGCAGCCTGAAAGATCTGGATGTCTTCACTGCACCGACCTTCGATGACGAAGAAGTGGCCGAGCACGCCAACCTTGAAACCCACTTCATCGATTCAAGCGGTCTGATTTCGTGGGATATGTTCAAGCAGGACGCAGACTATCCGTTTGCAGACTGGAGCTTCAGCGGCACCACTGAAGAAGAATTCGCCACGCTGATGGCTATCTTCGATAAAGAAGATGCTGAAGTGTATATCGCTGATTACGAACATCTGGACGTGTATGCCTGCCGCATTATCGTTCCGGGCATGTCCGACATCTATCCTGCAGAAGATCTGCTGCTGGCAAACAACAGCATGGGTGCGCATCTGCGTGACCAACTGCTGGCGTTGCCGGACAGTGACCTGCCAAAAGAAGCCTATCTTGAGATGATCACTCAGCTCGATGATGAAGGTCTGGATGACTTCACCCGCGTGCGTGAACTGCTGGGCATTGCCAGCGGTAAAGACAATGGCTGGTACACGCTGCGTGTCGGTGAGCTGAAATCTATGCTGGCACTGGCCGGTGGTGATTTGGATCAGGCGCTGACATGGGCTGAATGGGCGCATGAGTTCAACTCTTCTGTCTACAGCGATGAGCGCAACAACTACTACCGTTGTCTGCAAACTCTGCTGCAGCTGTCTCTGGAAGAAGATCGCGAACCCGCACAGTACTACAACGCCTTCGTGAAAATGTACGGTCAGAAAGCGGTTGAAGATGCTTCTGCAGCTATCAGCGGTGAAGTTCGTTTCCATAGCCTGTTTGCTGTTGATCCTGAACTTAAAGCATTGCCAGCCCACCAGGCGCTGCTTGGCGCATACGAAAAACTGCAAGTCGCAAAACGTCGTCACTGGTCGAAAGCGTAATCGAACGGACATTACGAATTGATTAAAGCCAGCGGGATTTCCTGCTGGCTTTTTTGTTTATACATTCAATGCAGATCCTGCGCATGTGCTGCTCTCTTTGTCCGCAAAGGTTTGACTCAGCCATTAAAATGACGTGTAATTCCGCGCGAAATAATGTGCTTTTGGCTTTTTAACGACAAAAATATGACACTTATTTTTATGCATTTTTTTATGGGTTAAATCAAAGTGAAATTTACAAACTAAAAATAGTGATATTAATTAACATTAAAGCCTTATTATTAACCTGTAAGTAAAAATAATTTTGAGCACCCTCAACTTTATTTGCAAAAATTAAAATGTTTTTACACCAAAATTTTCAATAAGTTAACACCAAAACCACCCCTTCAGTAGTACGCAGAAAACCACCAAAAACCGCCTCGTATGATCCACGTCAATTTTTACGTTATACTGCTTTGCTAGTATCTCGTTGCGCAGTGCATAGCCCTGAATAAGAGAGTTAATGTGAAAGCTGACAACCCCTTCGATCTCATTTTACCCGCCGCTACAGCAAAAGTTGCTGAAGATGCCGGCGTTTATAAAGCCACCAAACAGCCGTTAAAAACATTCTTTTTAGCCATTACTGCTGGCGTCTTTATTTCTATTGCTTTTGCTTTTTATATCACCGCCACCACAGGCACCGGAACCGTACCTTATGGTCTTGCAAAACTCGTCGGGGGCATCTGCTTCTCACTGGGTCTGATGCTGGTCGTAGTGTGTGGCGCCGACCTGTTTACTTCCACTGTGCTTATCGTAATTGCCAAAGCCAGCGGGCGTATCACCTGGGGGCAATTAGCACGCAATTGGGTCAATGTCTATTTTGGTAACCTGATTGGCTGCCTGTTCTTTGTGGCTCTGATTTGGTTCTCCGGTGAATACATGGTCGATAATGGCTTGTGGGGCCTCAATGTCTTGCAAACCGCTGACCATAAAATGCATCACACATTTATCGAAGCTGTATGTCTTGGGATCCTCGCTAACCTGATGGTTTGTCTGGCGGTATGGATGAGTTACTCCGGCCGTAGCTTGATGGACAAAATGTTCGCCATGATTTTGCCAGTAGGTATGTTCGTCGCCAGCGGCTTTGAACACAGCATTGCCAACATGTTCATGATCCCTTTAGGCATCGTAGTGAAAAACTTTGCGACACCAGAATTCTGGCAGGCTGTCGGGGCAACACCGGCACAATTCGCAGAACTGAACATCTCTAACTTTATCATCGACAATCTCATCCCTGTGACCATAGGTAACATCATCGGGGGCGGTTTGCTGGTAGGGTTAACGTACTGGGTTATATATCTTCGCGATGAGAAGCACCACTGATACAACGTGGCAGTCTTGTTACGACAGTTTTACTCGTGATTTTTAAAGAAATCCAAATTAGAAGGTAGGTGCAAAATGTCCAAGCTCAATGAAAAATTGACCAACGCATGGCAAGGTTTTAGTGCTGGTGAATGGCAGAATGGCGTAAACGTCCGTGACTTCATTCAGAAGAACTACACACCGTATGAAGGTGATGAGTCCTTCCTGGCTGGCGCTACCGAAGCGACAACCACCCTGTGGGATAAAGTAATGGATGGTATCAAACTGGAGAACCGCACTAAGGCTCCTGTTGATTTCGATACTGACGTTGCCTCTACCATCACTTCTCACGATGCCGGTTACATCAATAAATCTCTGGAAACTATCGTTGGTCTGCAAACTGACGCGCCATTGAAACGTGCTCTGATCCCATTCGGCGGCATCAAAATGGTCGAAGGTTCATGTAAAGTTTATGGCCGTGAACTGGATCCAGCGCTGAAGAAAGTTTTCACTGATTATCGTAAAACGCACAACCAGGGCGTATTTGATGTTTACACCAAAGATATCCTGAACTGCCGTAAATCCGGTGTTCTGACTGGTCTGCCAGATGCGTATGGCCGTGGCCGTATCATCGGTGACTACCGTCGCGTTGCACTGTACGGTATCGACTTCCTGATGGCCGATAAATACGCACAATTCCAGTCTCTGCAAGACGACCTGGAAAATGGCGTAAACCTGGAAATGACCATCCAGCTGCGTGAAGAAATCTCTGAACAACACCGTGCTCTGGGCCAGATTAAAGAAATGGCTGCTAAATACGGTTGCGACATTTCTGGTCCTGCGACTAACGCACAGGAAGCTGTACAGTGGACTTACTTCGGCTACCTTGCTGCAGTTAAATCTCAGAACGGCGCTGCAATGTCCTTCGGCCGCGTATCTACTTTCCTTGACGTGTTCATCGAACGTGATATTAAAGCTGGCAAACTGACTGAAGAACAAGCTCAGGAACTGATTGACCATCTGGTTATGAAACTGCGTATGGTTCGTTTCCTGCGTACACCTGAGTATGATGAACTGTTCTCCGGTGACCCAATCTGGGCAACTGAATCTCTGGCAGGTATGGGCGTTGACGGCCGTACTCTGGTTACCAAAAGCAGCTTCCGCTTCCTGAATACCCTGTACACCATGGGTCCTTCACCAGAGCCGAACATGACCATCCTGTGGTCTGAAAAACTGCCTATGAACTTCAAAAAGTACGCAGCGAAAGTGTCTATCGATACCTCATCAGTACAGTATGAGAACGATGACCTGATGCGTCCTGACTTCAACAACGATGATTATGCTATCGCTTGTTGTGTGAGCCCGATGGTTGTGGGTAAACAAATGCAGTTCTTCGGCGCTCGTGCAAACCTGGCAAAAACCATGTTGTACGCAATCAACGGCGGCGTTGATGAAAAAATGAAAATCCAGGTTGGTCCTAAAGAAGCACCAATGATGGATGAAGTCCTGACCTTTGATAAAGTCATGGACCGCATGGATCACTTCATGGACTGGTTGGCTAAACAGTATGTGACTGCGCTGAACATCATTCACTACATGCATGACAAATACAGCTACGAAGCATCGCTGATGGCTCTGCATGACCGTGACGTTTATCGCACCATGGCGTGTGGTATCGCAGGTCTGTCAGTTGCTGCTGACTCCCTGTCTGCCATCAAATACGCAAAAGTTAGCACCATCCGTGACGAAGACGGCTTGGCTGTAGACTTCAAAATTGAAGGCGAATATCCACAGTTTGGTAACAACGATTCTCGCGTAGATGACATCGCTTGTGACCTGGTAGAACGTTTCATGAAGAAAATTCAGAAACTGCGTACCTACCGTGGCGCTGTAGCAACTCAGTCTGTTCTGACCATCACCTCTAACGTGGTTTATGGTAAGAAAACGGGTAACACTCCAGACGGTCGTCGCGCTGGCGCTCCATTTGGTCCAGGTGCTAACCCAATGCACGGTCGTGACCAGAAAGGTGCGGTTGCCTCTCTGACTTCTGTTGCTAAACTGCCGTTTGCTTACGCGAAAGATGGTATTTCTTATACCTTCTCCATCGTTCCAAATGCGCTGGGTAAAGACGATGATGTGCGTAAAGCAAACCTCGCTGGCCTGATGGATGGTTACTTCCACCACGAAGCGTCCATCGAAGGTGGTCAACACCTGAACGTGAACGTGATGAACCGCGAAATGCTGTTAGATGCGATGGAACATCCTGAAAACTATCCTCAGCTGACCATCCGTGTTTCTGGTTACGCAGTGCGTTTCAACTCACTGACTAAAGAACAGCAACAAGACGTTATTACTCGTACTTTCACCAAGTCCCTGTAATAACTCAGCCTTGTAATCTGGTCTGATAAAAGGCTCCACAGTGTGGAGCCTTTGTTTCATCTCTCCCTGCCCTGCACTGTCTGCACGACAGTCTGTTTTGCCAGAGCGCTATACGTTGTGGATCTCTGGCAAAGCAGTAGCACCATTGCTGACAATCAACCTTATTGATTGTCTGGTATCATAAACCTGTGGTTTCCAGTTTATCTCTGCCAGGCCAGCACCCGCACATGTAGACTGCTATTCATTGGTCAATATGGAGAATAACCCGCAATGTCAGTTCAAGGTGACATGAATTAGGGTTTATCTTATTGAAATATAAGTATTTATTTCAAAACACGTCCACATATTGACCATTTCGAGATTTAACGACAAAAAAGCCCCGCATTTAACTGTGCGGGGCTTTTTTGTTTCTGCGATCACATCAGGAAGGTTTGCTGACCGTGCGAGGTTGGATGAGGCAATACTGCATTGATATGTCCCGGTTTCATAATGGAGCCTTCGAATGATTCCATCGTCTTAAACGTATGGCCACAATTTATGTTCTGACACTGGTTATAACGTTCTTTAGTGTTCTCACTAAGGTAACGGCTGGAACGGGTATGTGCAGCGTGTTTGCAGATTGGACAATGGAACATGATCACCACCTCAATGAATCACTTTAAGATGCGTTTATTTTAACCGAAAAATTCCATTAAAACAAAAAGTTAACCAGTCAAATCATCATTCTTCCTGCGTGTCAAACTCCACATCCGAAAGCCTTACCTCAAGGTCTAAGGACGTCGTGTAGCCACCATTGCTAAGTGAGTGAACCACCTTAGTGATAATCCATGACTGGTCGTCTATGACGCGCTTAAACCCTTTAACCTGCACCGGCGTTTCGGGATATAAATCCGCACGCCCCATGGCCAGATTAATGGAGAATTCCGCCACCCCGCGCTGCAACTTATCCCACTTTGCCGCCGCTGCGCGCATGGCCTGCGCTTTGCTGGCATAGATGGTGGTCAGCGCAAACACGTTATCCGCTTCACCGGCCATGTATTCACCTTCTTTGGCTTCGGGTGTTTTGACTGCCGATGCCTTGGCTTTAACCGGCTTCGCTTTGGGATGTTGCAGTGCGCGCAATTGCTTAAACTTGGGCTTTCGCTTGATTTTGACCTTTTGCTTTTTCGGCTTAGGGTCTTTGGTATGTAACCATTTGGCCGTAACGCCGGTGTAAGCGCCCCGGTCAGCAATGGCAAACTGATGCCGGTCACCGTCGGCGCGTTCAATCGTCATGGTTGGTATAGGTTTACCGCTGGCGGTAGTTCCGCTTCCTGCTTTAAGAAAAAGTAACTTACCGGCTTTCACCGAAACATCAGCCCCGTTGCGCGTGGCCAGACGGGTTAAAAACTTGGCGTCAGATTCCTGAGACTGATCGATATGCGGAATACTGATGGCGTTTAACTGCGTGGCTACGCTGGCCGTCAGCTTATTGCGCGCGGCGATCTGCTCCACCACCTGACCGAGCGTAGTGTCGTGGTAAGACATTTCCCGCCGTGAGTTCAGGGTGCCGCGAAAGTCAGCACTGCGCGCCCGGATGGTCAGCGTATCCGGCGCGCCACGGTGTTCAACTTCATCAACCGTAAATTTCCCCTTACCCAGCAGCGCCGCACCCTGCCAGCCTAAGAACAGGGAGAGCACCGCGCCGCGCGCAGGCATTTCCACCAGACCGTCGCTGTCATCGAGCTCAATGTCGAGCTGGTCAGCATCAAACCCCCTGTTATCCGTGAGCGTCAGAGATAACAGCCGGGCGCTGATATCTTTCGTGATGTCATTCCCCGCCTGCGTCAGCATAAACGCCGGAGCCAGTTTCGCCCCGGCATCGAGTGTCATACCCGTGATCATGACCATACCCCCTGCACCGCCGAGCTGGCTTTATTCAGCAATCCTTCAGCCTGCGCCTGCAAGTCACCAAACATGGAGGTCAGGGTCTCATCCACGCGGGTGAGCGTTAGCGTAAATTCAATGCTTCGCGCGCTGCCATCGGCAAAGAATTCACTGCGGGTTTCACTGAGGCTTTCCACAACAAACATGCCATAAATAGTGCCGGAGCCCTCCAGCAGTGGCCACGCCTTGCCTTCATCCGCCATCTGGTTAAGTACCAGCAGTGACATGCGTCCGCCGGTGATTTCCGGCATTAGCACCCCTGACAGGGTAATTTTTTCCTCATTCACACCGAGAAATTGCAGCGCGGGACGCTGCCCAACACGGCTGTTTGACGGCCAGCGGTAATCAACATTGCGTTGCAGGCTCTGATAAGGGACGGTCTGAAGCTGAAACACAAATAATCCGAGCGTTAACATCATACGAATATCTCCTTAGTCATAACCCAGCCGTGAGCGTAAATCTGCACGGCGCTGGCGTTCACGGGCTTCCAGCGCATCCATCACCTGACGGCTGGTATCCTGTGCGCCCATACCGGCACCGACGGAAATCTGATAACTGTTTTTGCTGTTGTCGGTATAAGAACGCCCACCACCCGCCGACACCGGCACGTAGCCGTAACTGAATCCAAAATTACCTCCCGGCGGCTGGTACGGCTCTGAACTTGCGGCCTCTGAATTACCGCCCTCTGATTTAGCTCGCTGCTCCGCCTTATCAGCGGCTTTGTCGATATCCTCAGACTCACCCTTGATAAGCCCGAGCTTTTCCAGCAACCAGTCAACGCCGCGACGCAGTTTGTTGAATACCTGCAAAGGTGCAGTGAGCGCATTAGCCACGGCCTGACCAAACAGCACCCCGGCATTTTTGCAACTTTCCAGCGTTTCCTGCGTGGATTTCACCGGCGCAATTAAATCCTTGAACCACTGCCATGTTTTTTTAAGCATCTGCCCCAAGCCGTCAAATACCGGCTTGAGCGGCGCAAAAAGCTCTTTGATAGGCTCAAAGGCAACGCCCAAACCCTCAACTACACCGGAGAAAAAGGCGCTGATAGGTTCCCAGTATTTACGGATAAGCAGAGCCGCAGCGACGAACAGCGCGCCGACGGCCAGCACTGGCCATGTTATTGCACCCAGCGCAGTGACAATGGCCGTTCCCGCCGTGCTGAATATCACCCCGAGCGTACCGGCGACGGCGATAATCGCATTAATGCCCGCTATCACCGGCCACGCGATAAGACCAATTCCGCCCAGTACGCCGATGATGGCCAGCGCACCGGAGGCCACAGCAAAAAGTGTTTTCGTCAGCTCTGGATTGGCTTTTGTCCATGCCCCGATTTTCCCTAACCAGTTGGTAGCCGAGGTGGTCAGGCGGCGCAGGGTCTTATCCTGTTTCTCGAACACCTCAATCTGTAAATCTTCCCATGCCGAGGCGAGGTTTTTTAAATCCCCGTCGAGGTTGTCGGTCTGGACTTTGGCGATACGTTCCGTGGTACCGGCAGAGTTTTTAATCGCCCCTTGCTTCTCAGCAAGGTTGCCGTTCCCCGCAGCGGCCACCAGCTTAACCGCGCCCTTCATGGCCTCTTCACCAAAAATAACTTTCAGGTATTCAGCCTGCTGCGCGGTGCCGAGTTTGTTCTTTTTAAAAGACCGGTCAATCGACTGGAGGATCCCCACCACCGGCAGCATGTTGCCTTTTGCGTCTCGGGTTTTAATACCCAGCTCATTAAGCGCCGCCGGAGCCTGACCAACGGGAGCTTGCAGACGGCTGAAAATAGCACTTGCTCCTGTACCGGCCATCGACCCCTTAATGCCGTTATCTGCCATCACGCCGAGCATGGCCGTCGTGTCTTCGATGCTGGCACCCGCCGCCTCTGCAATGGGCGCGACGTATTTCATCGCTTCGCCAAGCTCAATCAGCCCGGTATTTGACGAGGTAAACCCCTTGGTCATTACGTCTGCTACGCGCTGAATTTCTGTGGTCGGCAGGTTAAACGCCGATTGCATATTGGTGATGATGTCGGCGGCTTCGGCGATATCCACATCCGCCGCAAGGCTCAGGTTAACCGTGGATCCCGTTGCGGCCAGCACTGAATCGGCGTCATAGCCCGAGCGGGCAAGCGTGGTCTGCGTACGGGCAACGTCGCCCGGTGAAAACGCCGTTGTCGCACCGATATCACGCGCCTGCTTACGAATTTGTCCGAGTTTCTCATCGCCTTTATCAAGACCAAGAATGGCCTGCGTGCCTGACATCTGTTTATCAAAACCAATGCCCGGCGCGATAAACCGGGCTTCCCCATACAGCCCGGCGGCGGCCACACCGACGCCAGCCATGCCCGCCCCGCGCGCACCGGCGGCTAACTGCTTGCCGGAGTCATAGCGTTTTTTTACCGCACCGAGTCTGGCCTGCTGCGCACTGACGCGGGCAAGCGCATCGCGCTGGCGGTTGAGCTGTGCCGTGGTCTCACTGACTGAGGTTTTCAGGCGGCGCTCATCGGCTGACAGCGTGCGCGTATTGATACCGGCCTGCGCCAGTTCCTGACGCTGACGCTGCACCGATTGCCGCAGTCCGTTGTATTTAATTTGCAGGTCAGACGCGGCGCGCTTCGCATCTTCCAGCGCCTTGGCCTGCGCCCGCGTCGGGTTGGTGGTGTTTTTAAACTGGACAGCCAGCGCGGCGGCTTCCTGTTTTGCATTCTTGAGAGACTGGCCGGTAACGGCAAGCTGACCGCTCGTTTTACGAAATCCCTCAATACGCCCGGCTTGGGCGTTCAGGGATTTGAGGGAGTTTTGGGTATTTCGGATATCCCCGGACAGCGATTTACTCGCTGTCTGGATGGATTTAAACGGGCGACTTGCCTGGTCAACGGCCTTGAGCAGAACCTGCAACTTAACGTTACTCATTGGCGTGTCCACTTCGTTCGATTGCCTTTGCGCGCCATTGTGCGAGCTCGGCGGGGCTCATCGGATAGAGCTCTGACGGTGGCCAGTGAAAGACCACCGCCACGTCAGCCATCAGGTCATCTACCCCAAAGTGGGGCGGGAACGTCAGTGTTCCGAATTCGGCGATAAAAAACCAATCACCTTGCCCGCCAGCGCCACAAGGTCTGGCAGATCCAGCGCGTTGCACTCTTCTTTTGTCAGGCTCGGGTAGGTGATGCGCGGCAGCACCACCAGCAGCGCATCAACCTGCGCATTAGCCACGTCAGCCAGACCGACGCCGCGCAATGCTCCGGCAGTGGGACGGATAACCGTCACCGAATCAATCAGGGTTTCGCCGCGCTTGAGGGGTTTATCCAGCATCACGACATTGGTGTTTTCGTCGGCGGTAGTCAGGTCTTTATTGCTCATAAGATTATCTCCACATCAGGTTATGGGCGTGGCCAGCGGTTACCGGCCACGCGGTGATTACAGGCCGATATTGCGGCGGTGTTTTTCCAGCATGTCGGTGCCGTTGACGATTTCGACCATGTTCACGGTGTCGATTTCAATCAGCGTATTACCGTCAATCACCAGCTTGTAATACGTACACTGCGTGGTGATTTTGCTTTCGGTGTCTTCGCCCTGCTTCATGTCGCCGGTGTCGATTTCTTTATGACGACCACGCATGACGATTTCCACGGCGGAAGTATCGCCGGTGTCGTCGCGCTGGAATGACCCGGCAAATCGCAGCGGCACATCCGCCGCACCGGCGGCGGCATACTGCGCCCACAGGGTTTCATCCGGGAGCCCGCCCATTGACCACTCAACGGTCAGCGCGTCGTCGTCCAGCCCAAAATCCACCGGCGCGGAGCCGTTCATACCGCCGCCGCGATAGTTCTCAAGCTTGCGGGTCAGCTTGGGCAGCGTGACAGACTGCACCACGCCCATGTAGCTCAGGCCGTCGTTAAACAGGTTGAGGTATTTCAGTTTGCGAGGAAGTGCCATTGTGATTGCCCTTAGCTGTTAACGGATGCGGCCAGATTAACGAGGTAGGTGTCCGTGATGCGCTGACGCAGGGTCAGGCTCTCCAGCGGCGGCACCGGCGTGTAGTCATAATCGATATAAAGTTTCCCGGCTTTCAGGGTGTCTTTATCGTTGGCCGATTCATCAAACCAGCAGGTGCCGTCAATGATGTAGCCATTCGATTTGAGCTCACGGAATTTGGCGTTGATGCCGTCGATGATGTCGCGGATAAGCGAGGCGGTCATCGGTTTATCCACCGCCCACATATGCGCTTCGGCCATCGTGTCAGCCAGCACCTGCGCGGTGCGGGTGTAGTTCTCAAACAGGAAAAGCGGGTCATCAGAACAGGTGCGGTTACCCCAAAAGCGGAAGCCGTCTTTACGCACCAGCGTCGTGACACCGGCCTCATTGAGCAGGTCAGCATCGGTGCCGGATGCCTGCAAATCCCAAAACACCGAGGCGCTGATACCGGTCACGCCGTTAACGCCAACGTTAGACAGGGTTTTATGCCAGCCGGTGTCTTGGTCTATTTTGGCGCGCAGACCTAACGCGCGCGCCGTGGCGTACGCGGTAGAGCTGGCGTTTAGTTTGGTGTCCCATGAAATAAAATCAGGCCAGATAAGCATCAGTTCACGCTGGCTGAAATTATCCCGGTACTTAATCGCATCAGAGATAGTTTTGCATTCCCACGCGCTGATATAGCCGAAAGCGCGCAGCGACTGACAAACCGTGGCCAGCGCCGTAGCAACTGCCTGCGGATCCAGCCCCGGCACGCCGAGAATGCGCGGCTTAACACCGGTGGCCGCTTCGGCGGTGAGCAATGCTTTCATGCCGGTGTACTGGCCATTTTCATCAGCCCCGCCGATGATGTTAGAGAGGGTTTCGGCGGCGGCGGCTTCCTCGTCTTCGTTTTCTGATTCCGCCACGCGCACCACAACGGTGACCGGCTTGCACTGGTCGCCAATGGCCGTCAGCGCCGGTAACAGCGTGCCGGTTTTCCCCGCCTTGCCCTGCGCTGCGATCACATCGGTGATTAACACCGGTGTGTTAAGAGGAAAAACTTTTTCGTCAGCATCGTTGGCCGTGCAGACCATGCCAATGATGGCCGTGGATACGGTGGTAATGACGCGCGTTCCGTCGTTGATTTCGACGACCTGCACGCCGTGGTGAAAATCACTCATCGGCTTAACTCCGTTAAAATAGGCAAGGTAATTTTGTTGTTTAACGGGAGTCAGGGCGAGGGATGAGCGTTGGGAGGGAGTCAGTACAACAGGCGAAAAAAAAGCCCCTTTCGGGGCAATGATTTATTCAGGTAACAAAGGCCAATCAATATCTGGAGCCAGAGATAAATCGAGTCGATTCAGCGAGACTCGATACTTTTTCCAGACAGTCAGACTTTCCTGTTCGTCGTCGCTTGCATCAGCAATATCAACAGCATCTTGCAGCGGAGCAATGGCCGCAGTTGCCACCGCCATTAATGCATCACGCTTATTTTTCGCCAGTTCAACCAGTTCCGCTGTCGTATATTCTCGCGCTATAATTTTCTTTCCGTCGAAAGCCCATCCGCCATTAATATCTAGGTTATCCGGCACCGCATCGGGAGCTATCTCAGCAACTGAATTACCCGCAGGCCAAAGAGACGAAACATCATTACTCATCGAAACAATCACACCATCAGAATTGAATATGATTTTTAAAGTATCGTCTGCAAAGTTCTTTTGAGATTCATACCAATCAGCGCCGGTTTCGTCTGTGGCCATCCCGATGAGCATTCCATTGATTTCAACTTTTTTCGCGGTGAAGTTTTTCATAATAATCATTTTTATATTTCCTTAGATAGAACCTGCCGCAACCCACTGCCCATTGATAAAATATTGAAGCTGCCTGACCCGCCATTGTGCTCTGTTGAAGTCGGAACCTCCGACACCGGCGGCACCCGTGAATAGTTCACCGCCCCCTAAGCTAACCACGCCGCCACTGTCATTTGTTGATGCCTGAACGCGCTCACTACCTAATCTGACGGCTGTCACAAAACTCTGACGGCACCAGTTGTAGATATCATTGCGTAAATCGGCATTCGCCCAATTTCGAGAGGCTGCTATTTCGTTATTCAACTGATCACGCGTAGACAGAATAACGACAGCGTTGCTGGTCGAATGACGCATATAAGGATCATTGGCATTTGCTGACACAAAACCCGCGGTAGAACACGTATCACGCGCGATGGCATTTATCGCTTCGGGTGTTGGTCTGTAGTTAGGGCTATAAACGCGCTGCCCTTGCTCATATATTCCCAGTGATGAATAAATATTGCCGCCATTAATAGAACCGGGACAGCTAAAACTTCCATCGGTAGGATCGAATAACCACGCCTGAGTGACTCCGCTGTCCCCGATTGCATGTATAGCGGCGCTGGCAAACTTTTTACCACCGCTTGTGTATGCACCAAAACTGACAGCAGTACCATAGCCATAACTGGTGGTTTGAATTACCCCTTTGGCAATTGGGGCATATGAACTCACATCCTTTGGAGCCCTGTATCCGTAAGGGACGATAAAAGGAGCATTTGGTTGTGTATATTGGCTAGAAAAGCCTCCCGCACCTTCCCACGCCCCCGCTTTGGTAGCGTAATGATTAGCCCCTTCGAGATAACCAACACTGCCGCCTTTTGTAAATGCCACCTCGCCCTTGACTGTAATCGAATCGGAGAACGTCGCCGCTTGTTCAGCCACCATTTTGGCATTCACCGTTAATGGAGAATCAACGGAAACGGCAGAGGTGTAGATGTTGGCAGTGTCCCGGTTATATCCCAGATATAACGTGCCGCCGACGCCGGAACCGGCATCCTTGACGCTGGCAGATAACGTGACATTACCGTTGTTGTGGTCGCGCAGAATGACGGCATCATTCCGCCCGCGGATCACTGAATTCGCATTCGTTGAGGAAAGGGTAATACCTGATTCAGGCCGTAAAACGCCGTTAGCAATTTGAACACTGTCGGTCTGACCATCGCAGACAATGCGCGCTTTAATAGTGCCCGTTTCATCGCGAGCATCCATCCGCATAACCCCCTCACCGGCGGGATAAATAGCCGAGGAAATGCCACCCAGCGCACGCCCCGCATGGGGGTCAGTATCTGTTAACGTGTTAGGCACACGAAAATAGACATTCCCCATTGAGGTTAAGGTGGAAGGTAAATTCTCAGCCGATACCTTCCCTGTCCGGCTGGTAAATGACATATAGGCTTCATAATCGCCTGCGCGCATTATACCGACGCGGTAGTTCGCCTGAATGGTGCTTGCGACCTCCAGATTCATCCCCATTTTCACACTGGAAGCAATGCTGGTCAGTTTGCTCATGCTGGTAATGTCGGCATTGTTACCGGACTGAGCGACGCCGAGACGTGTTAAATCGGCAAGTGTCATGCTTCCTGAATCAAATACTTTCCTCCAGCCGAATGGGTAGGCACTGTCTCCTAAATACCATTTCCAACCAGCGGCGGCAGTGTATGAGCCTATGCGCTCAAAAATTTGCCCATCGTTGTTAATCAGTCGTTGATAGGCCGCCGCACCCGCAGCCCAGTAACGCCGCCAGTTATGCAACTGACCGGCAACGACATAGGAGGCGCCCAAAGGATGGTCTTCAAACGTGGCAGAAATACTGATGGGGTTCGTGACGTCAATAATGGACGGGTCATCCAGACGCTTAACCTTCGTCGTGTCCGTTGCCAGCATCAGATTGCTCATTGCCCCGACGTCCTCAGACGTCAGCGTGATATCAGCACTCAGTGCTTTATTGTTTACCTTGCGGGTGGCGGGAACGCGGGTATTGGCGTTGTCATTGGCCGTTTTCACCGCCTTTGGCGTCGCCGCCAGCGTTTCGCTGGTACTGCTAACCGAGCTGTTAAGCTGCACAAAACCTTTTGCCGTCAGCGTGCCGTCAGGATGGTTACGGGATTTTTCATGTGCGGCCAGCTTATCGTCAACATAGTCTTTCGTGGCCATCACCGTAGAGCCGTCAATGCTCAACGCGATAGACTCAATTTCACTGACGATGAGCACCATACGCAGCGTTTGTAATCTGCCTGACCCTTCGGCCAGTTGCGGTTTATAGCTTTCGGCCATATTGCTGACAGCAATCAGCACGCCGTCAGCATCGTATAAGCCCATTTCACGCATCCAGAAACCGCCGACGTCAGGCTGGATCACCAGCTCGGCCACCAGATAATTACTGTTTTTGGCATCGATGCTTAGGCGGTTGAGATTAGCGCGGTAAACCTCATTAACAAGTTTCGTTTGTTTTGGGTCAGGCCTCGGGAGTTTTCCGCCCCCATCACCAACGGCCATACGTGTGATTTTGACCTGCGTTCCACCGGCCGTGGCGGCGGCAATTTTGGCCGCTCCGGCGGTAGTCAGTAATGCTTTATAAGTCGCCATGAGTTTTCCTCTGCTTAGGCCGGATAAACGGTGATGACGTCGCCGTCGTAAGAAAGCGCGCCGACAAAAATATGGCCGGGGATATCCTGAATAATGGTCAGCGTCTCAAGGTGGCGACTGGCGGGTTTGGCGTCCGCAATGAGTCGCTCCATTTCCTGATACATTTCTTCGGTAATGCCGCTTTCCAGCACGCCAATATCGAGGCGAAACGTGCCGGGCGGGCTGTTGGTTTCCCACCACTCGGAAATATTGATGACGTACCCCAGCGGCTCAACCACCCGGCGGATTGCGCTGATGGTGCCTTTATGGGTATGGATGAAATAAGCTGACTGGATAACGCCGCGTTTTGTTGCCTCCGGCCAGCTTTCGTCCCACCGGTCAACTGAAAAAGCCCACGCCAGATAAGGCAAAAACTTCGCCGGACAGGTCTGTGGGTTCCATAAATCACGCAACGGCACCGGGACAGCGGTCAGCTCGGCGCACGCCGCAGCGGCGGCAACCTCCAGCGGAGAAGAACCCACAGGTAACAGGCGCACATTACTCATCGGTGCCCCCGATAGTGATGGAGGACTCAGTGCAATATGACGCCTGCGTGTCATCCAGTACGATATCGGCCAGCGGCTGCGTGAGCTCGACACGTTGAACACCTTCAACATGCAGCGCGGCATAGATAGCCGAGAGACGAATATCACGCCCCAGCCGGTGCTGTGCCAGCGTGTAAGCGTTAAGCTTATCGGCTGCGGCCAGTCTGACGGGTTCTAATTCCGGCCCCGGATAAACATAGAGCTTGGCGGTAATCTGATAAGGGACAACCTTCGCTGACTGCACCGTCACGCGGTCAGCCACCGGGCGCACGTCTTCAGCGTTAAGCGCTTTATTCACAATCGCGATAAGCTCCGCGCTGGCCGTGCCGTCACCCTCACGCGAAAGCACAGAAATAGTCACGCTGGCAGGTTCCGGGCTAATCACTGACACATCCGCAACCCGACCGTCAGCACTGCGGCCATGGAACTGATAAGCGCCCGTTGAACCGGCCACGCTCAGACCCTCGAAAGCCTGCTGAATACGCACACGAAAATCACTGTCACTTTCCAGTACCTCGGCAACCGGCGGCAGCACCGTATCATCAGCCTCCGTGATAACCAGCCGCGCAACGTTATAGTTTGCGCCGAGCTGGTCGAGGTCAGCGCCGGTGGCGTAGGCCAGCATATTGGCGCGCGCCGCCTCGTTGACACGCTGACGCAAAATCACCTCGCGGTAAGCATTCTCCTGCAACAGTTTGACGATAGGCTCAGATTCCAGCGCCAAGGTGCGGGCGACGGCCTCCCGTTCACTCTCGTCATACAGTGACAGCAACGTGGCTTTGCGTTCTTCCAGCAAGGTTTCATAGTCCAACCCCTCGACCACATCCGGCGCGGGGAGCAGGCTTAAATCAATCGTGGCCATAGTATTAACTCAGTGAGATGGAAGAAGAAAAACCGCCGGGAGAATCATTACGGTTGCCGGTAATGTTGACCACCATTTCCCCGGTATAAGTGGTTTCAAAAGTGATGCCGGTCAGGCTGACGCGGGGCTCCCAGCGGAGGATCGACGAATAACACGCCGCCATGATTTGCAAACGTAACGCCGCGTTTTGTGGCTGGTCGGTCAACGCGGAAAGCAGCGAACCGTAATCACGACGCATAACCCGCGAACCTATCGGCGTTCGCAAGATGTCACTGACTGACTGATTGATATGCGCCATGTCTTCAACCGCGCGCCCTGACTGGCGTGACATGCCGAGATATTTCGCGTTAGTCATTGTCAAAACCTCAGCTATCAATTCGGTTTACCGGTGTTTCCGCCACCGGTCTGGACGCCGCCGTGTGTGTGGGTATCTACCTGCACACCGTTGGAGGTAAACGCGCCGCCGCTGTGCGCAATATTGCCTTTCATCGCACCGCCTTTTTTCACCTCTAATGAGCCGGTGGTCAGCTTGTTGGTACACACCACCTCCGGCGTATCGAGCGTGATTTTCCCGCTGGCCGTCACCGTCACATTGGGGGCGGTAGCCTGAATAGATTTTGTGGCGGATACATCAGCGGTCTGAATGCCACTCACCGTCAGCGCACCGCTGGCCGGTTCATATTGAAATTGAGCGCCGTCAGAAAAGCTGACGTGATACGCCTCTGCGGATACGGACGGCGTGGGAAAGTCATCGCTGTAAATACCCGGCAAAACAAACCCGGTATCGAGCTCGCCACCCAGAGATAAAAGCAGAACCTGCTCACCCACGGAGGGAGCCCACCAAGTCCGCGAACCACCAGCGCGGGACGTCATCCAGTGCAACCAGTCAGTAAGAATTTCACCCGTCTGGATGCGGCAAAGAGCCAGCTCGGTATCGACTTCTGCGACCACACCGATTCGGATAATGTCGCGCATCGCGCGGGAAAGTTCGGAGAGAGTTTCGTGTATATTCATGGGGGAGAGAATGACGTTAAAGATATTTAACAGCAATTAGGAGTCGTTATTTGACAGCCTGCACAACAATGCTATATAAACACCAAAATTTCTAACTCAAAGGAACTGTTCATGAAATTCTTCAGAAATCATTCGCCATCACGCCCCATCAATTTTTTAAACATTATTAGGTATACAATCATTAAATTATTTATATTACTCCTTCAATTATCAGGGAAATTCTTGCTTGCTCTACTTGACATCATTCCGACAGCGATACAAAACACAATAAAGAAAACCAAGATTTTCTATGACAATCAAGAGACCCTAGATTTAGTATCCATCACCTATCTAATAGCCGTTTATTATTTAATTTCTAACGGTACCATCTATTTTGCAAACAGAGGGATAATCATTATTTCCATGCTTTGCTCTATCACCTTGCTTGCATACGGATACAGTAGATATAAAGATGAGATAAAAATAGTACTGAGCCATGGAGTCATAAAATGGATAGTAACAGCATTGATTTACACATGCTGTTTACTGCTTGCAAGATGGACCTTTAATATTGATTATAAAATCACGCCTGAAAATTTAAATTATTCAATTATTGGCTATGCGGTTTTCCTCACTTTACCCATAACAGCACTATTTTTCGGTCTTGCTGTCTATGCGTACATTTATGTTAGAAAGATATCCTTGTTGGCGCTGTTTTTTTCATCACTACTTTCCATAGGCTTAGGGGCTTATTTTTTCAAAAAGATTGCCTCCAACTCTAGCACTATGCAACAACTAATTTTCTTACTAATGACCTTAGTTATTTACCAGTTATTACCAATAATATTCCCACGTTCCAGAGCGAAGTTCGGCATTAATGAGATAATTAGGAGCATGACGTTTCTTTCAGTTGCTATCTCACTTATCTTTATTGGTGTAACATCCCTTACGTTTATAGAAAATAACAAATCTTATTTTCTTTTTCTAGACGCGAACGTTTATACGTCGTGCAATAAACAAGATAGTCATGACTTTTACATTAGAAAAAACGATAATGATTGCTACAAATTAAAACTCAACACAACCAGAAGAGTGGAGTTAATCCCGATTAACGACGTTGGTTCATAAAACACAAACATACTGAAGGTTAAAGGGAAATATTAGTTATACCTTTAACCTAAACATGAAAAAATTATATCCTCAATAATAATACAATCATCCGGACTAAACCCCAATAATGGGCGCGCACTGTATTGTACTGGCTTGCTATAACGGTTCGGCTTATCCCGTAATCCTTCCTGATGTATCTGCGCGATCCTCTGCACCCTCGCCGCAAATTCGGCCACCGCAGCCTCACTGCTGCTTTTCGTCTTGAGGTATCGAGCTGTGCGCAGCTTGGCGAACATTTCCCGCTTTACCCTGCCCTTTTTACCTCTGACCGGCTGACGCTTTCGCTTAGCGTAGGGCGTACCGTCCGGTGCCTTTTGTTGCTTGATGCGCTGCTGCTGGCTAGCTCGCAGCTTTTTGGCTATTTCAGCGGCCATCTTACGACGGCCAGCGGGGGACAGGCTTGCCAGCAATCCGGCGAGCTTATCGTCAAAGGGCTTGAGCTCATTCATCCCATTTACTCACAAGCTCGCCATGCACATACAGCTCCATTGGTCGATTGACCGGCACCGGTAACGGGGGCTCATCCAGAGGCGTAACCGTTAGCCTACGTTCAGCCTCTTTGACGATGGTGCGCTCGGTCAGTTGTAGGCTCATGCGCACGTCTTTGCTGTCGTCGTTATTAATATCTGCTACGTAGGTGAAGCCGCGTTTTTTCCCTTCCTCTGTTGTCATGATGTCCGGCTGATGCTCACGCAGCCACACGTTAACCGGCACAATCAGCAGGTTTAAATCCCCGGAGTAATCCGTGACGACAATATCCAGCGTGTAGCGGTTCTCAAACGATAACGACGTGGCCAGCGTGGCATTAATCGTGCCGCCATCAACAAACATGTGCAGCATGTCCGGGTTATCACGCAGCAACGGAACGGACTTAAAGATCGCGTTTTTCAGGCTGGCGGGCTTCAACATCGTGGGACTCCTGACACTGTTTAACGGTCTCGACTTGCAGCGCACAATTCACCAGCGCGCTCTCCAGTTGGCGATTATCTTCGCTTAAATCACCGTTCGTTTTCGGGGTGTTTCCCGGCATCGGACAACTGCTGACTTTCGGACAGCCAACGTAAATAATCTCCGGGTTTATCGAACGCGGGGCGGGTGTGCAGCCGGATAATGTCATCAGGCAAAGGAGACTGAAACCAGCCGCGCAGTGCTTCATTTTCATTGAGTAACCTCGTAATTGTCTGATTCCGACGCGCGGCCAGCGCACCCGCCGCATTAACCTGCTGACGGAGCACAACCAGTGCGAGCTCATTACGCTGACCGCTGGCTTTCAGCTCACTGATGGCCAGCGCGCTGGCTTCCAGCGTCGTTTTTAATTGCTGAATGTGCTGATTGGCAGCTGCTACTTTCTGATTTGCTCCCCGCCACGCAAAGAGCGCAACCGCGAGCGTCAGCACTAACACCGTGATGATGTATTTCATGGCACCCCCTTCATGCACTGTTTCAGTTCAACCGCCCGACGGTTGTTGAGTCCCTTATTCCACACGCCATTGACGTACACCCAGCGGGGGAGTTGCTGGCAGGCTTGTGACCATTCACCGTGCCTGATGAAATAGGCCAGCGTGGATTTACACGCTGCCCCCGTGCCGATGTTAAACGCCAGACTGATCACGGCGTCATACACCGGCTGCGGCATGGTCACCGGCATGCATTTATCCACGGCGCGCTCCGTCATGATGATGTCAGCGATCAGATTACGGGCGGCGTCCTGCTCCGTAATGTTCTGCGCGGGCTTCACCCCCGCAGTGTGACCAATACCTGACGTCCAGACTCCAGCACTGCACTGGTACGGATTCAGGCGGCACCCTTCAAGGTTGGCAATAATGGCCAGACCCTCGGCGGAGGTTTTGACAAACCGGTAATCAGGCATCAGCGTGGCCAGCGCCAACACGACGGCCACACTGCAACGTTTAACGATTGAGCTCATCGAAAACCCTCTGATTCAGGCCGTTACGCTCCAGCAACTTGTAGCTTTTACGCCGGTAGTACCAGTTAACGAAAAACGTCCCCACGGCCACCGCAGCACCCACCAGAAAGGCGAAATCCTGCGGCGTCAGCGCGCCGATAAAAGCCAGCAATGCCGCGAGCCCATAGGCAAACATTGAAGATATTTTTTCCATCGTCAGTCCCATAGCTGGACGGTTTCAGAAGTGGAGGCGGTATCAACGTCTGGCAAAATCACGGTGGTACCGTGCGGCAGGACTTCGCCTAATTCAGCCAGACCGGGATTCGCGATCAGTACCGTCTCAACGACGCCCCCGGTTCGCCCGTAGTAGCGAAAACACAGGGCGTCGAGCGTGTCGCCCTGCTGTGCGATGACTTTCATCAGAGCTGGCTCACCATGCCGCGCGCCTGCCCCTGTAACCGGGACAAATGCCAGCGCATGTCACGCCACTGGTCATCCACCGACACCTCCAGCGCATCGGCCTTTTTGTCACCCTTCGCGCTGGCGTCATAGCTGCGGTAACGCTCATAAATCACGGCGGTGGTCATCGCACAGACTGCGCTCAGGTAGTGGAAACACTTCACGCTTTCCCCGTCGAGCGCTTCAGCGGGCACATCCGCCAGCGTTTTAAATCCTGCCTCGATCTGCACCTCCCGGAAGAGATAAAGCTCGGCGTTGACCTCGGCCATTGCGGACTTAATCGCGGCGCGCAGTCTTTCATCCGTCACGACGTGACCGAGGCGGATACGTTCGCTCACCAGTTTTGGGTCAACGTCCGGGAAAAAGAACGTATTGGTGATAACGGGAATGACCGCCTGCTCTGGTGGGATCACTACGGTGGAGCTCGCCGCTGGTGCGGTCATGACAATATCCATGTTTAAACCTCAAATAGGGGGACGGTGGACGCAGGCGTCAGACGAGGTGAAAACCTGCATCGGCCTGCGTGCCGTCCGGCGCGGGGCGCTTTCTGTTAACAACTGGGCTTTGTCTTACGCGGGCGACCACGCTTAGCCGGAGTGGCTTTAGGCTTGGTTTTGCGCGGGGCAGCATCAGGCTTCGCCACCACCACCGCTGGCCGCAGCGCCCTCTCCAGTTGCTCTATGTCTTTTTTCACACCAGCGACGTTATCAAGCTGCATCGCGCGTTTTAGCTGAATAAGCGCCTGTTCGGGCTGGCCGTTGTCGCGCAGTACCAGACCGGTAATTTTGTGCAGCTTGGCGCGCACTGGATCCGGCATGTCGTGCGGGAGGGTCATATCAATAACGGTCAGCAGGTCATCAACGCTGACGGCCTGCCCGGCACTGCGGGCGCGCATCGCGGCCAGCGCAACATCTTCGGCAAATAAATACGGCGTCGGGCGCTTGTTATTCGGCACATTGAGACCGTGTTTTAGCGCATAGCGCGCCATGTCGAACGTGCCGCGAATGTCCCCGGCATCGAGTGACCACTGCAACATCGTCATCAGGACGTCATCCTGATTTCCGGCATCGCTGGCCAGCACACCAGCAATCCACGGCGCATAGGCTGGCAACATGTCGCGCTTGCGTCGGGCTTTGTCTTCAACGGAATAAATAGATTTAAGTATCTGGCGGTCTCCGCGCAGCTTCATCAGCATCTGACCGTAGGGCAGTGCCGAACGCAGCGGATCACTGACCCGCTGCGATGAGGCTTTTTCAGCAGAGACCCGCATCATGTGACGCTGTGCGGGACTCAGCATGGGTTATGCCTCGGTTTCAGGTTGGGTTTCGGTCACCGGTGATGAGGCCGGTTCGTTTTTTGCAGGGCTGAAATCGCCGAGCTCGATGTTTTCAATCATAGCCGCGCAACCGTAGTCTTCGACCACAAAGTCAATTTTCAGGGACTCGTAGTTTTCGATGCGGTCACGGCGCGCTACTTCTTCGATATGGCGACGGTGTGAGCTGTCCATGATGTAGATAGACAGGTTATCCAGACGGGTGATCAGCAGGGCATTGTCCGGGAAGTAAGGCACACGCACCGCAGGCAAATTACCGATGCGTTTCTGGCTGACAATAATGTCACCAGCCAGCATTTCGCTGTTTTCCTGCGACTTATTAATCAGCGGAAAATACTTATCGGAAAGCATTTTGCGACCGCAGATCACTACCAGTCCGGGATCTTCTGAATGCCATGCATCCAGCAGAAAATCGGTGGCATTCATGACAGCAGCGTCAATATTTTCGAAATGACCGTTCTTACCGATTCGCACAGTGGCAGAGACAATTGCGCCGTCGTCGTCAGTGATTTTATCCATCACACGCTCGGCGGCTTCGTTACGCATCTTTTGCAGCCAGCCGACAGTCACGTCCTGCAACATCTGGAACTTGCTGCGGTCGGACGTTTCCGCGCGGCTTACGCCGTTGAAACCGGCCATGATGTAATCCAGTGCCTGACGTTTAGCGATTGCATCGCGCAGACGGGTCTGGAAGTCCTGATAACGCGCCCACAAATCGAGAGTGTTGTAACGGATATGGAAATCGAAATTGACCTGCTCACACTTATATTTGCGTGAAGCCAGCGCCTGAAAATCTGCGGTTTTACGCTCGCTGCCACCGTCGGTATCCGTGGTACTGGCAATAGACCCGGTCACGCCAAGGCCGATTTTTTCACCTTCCTGCTCATCCACCGGCACCATATTGATGCGACTCAGAAATTCAGAGGACTCCTGCACGGTGGTGATAAGCGTCTGCGTCACGGAGGGTTCAACGCTGAATTTTTTACTCAAATCCTCCACATCAACGCCGTTCAGCTCGGCCAGACGGGACAGGTAGGCATTAAATTTAAAACGGGTGTTCTTACGCATGTTTCTCTCACTGTTTATCAGGAATAAAGGGGAACGCCGCCGGTTAGCAGTTCGTCAAAAAGGTGCTTTCACCGTTGCCACCCGGAGAGACCGGGCGTTTCGGTTGTTTGAAACTTTCGGTGCTGTCGAGGGAGGTTTTTAACGAGCTAAGCGCCGCATCGCTGGTTTTCACCTGCCCTTTCAGCGAGGTAATTTCCTGCTCCAGTTCAGAGAAGCGTTTTGCGGTGGTTTCACCGGCGGTTTGTAATTCCTCGGCTACGACCGTGATCGCGCCCTGCACGTCAGAAAAACGGGCGTCATCGCTGGTCTGTTTAGTGCTGAACATCCCTTTGATCTTTTCCGTCAGGCTGGTAAGCAGGTTGTCGGGCAGGTCTTCGAAATCCAGCTCGGCAATGGTGGCCACGGAGAACAAATCATCCGGCTGGTCTTTCTTACCGGCGAACGGGTTGACCTTAGCGCGGGCGCTGAATTCGAGCATTTCCGTTCCAAGGCTGGCGGGGTCATCAGTCACGGCCAGACCGACCAGATAGGCTTTACCGCTGTTGGCGAAATTCGGGCGAATTTCCATGGAGGTGTAAATTTTCTGCCCCGCTTTGACCATTGCGGCCAGCTCGTCAGTCGGGGTGATTTTGGCAAACAGTGCCCACTTACCTTTCAGGGCTGAGTCATCATCAATTTTCTCGCCTTTCAGTTCGACGACATCACCCAGGCGCTTAAAGTCACCGCTGGGTAATAAGCCTCTGATGTGCTCCAGATTGATGCGGCAACCGTAGACGCGCGGATCAAACGCTGCGGCCATTTGCTGAATGTCGCTTGCCTCAATATTGCGGCCGTCGCAGGTATCACCCTCAACGCCGATTCGAAACCATTTCGATACTTTCTTTGCCATTGTTCAGATGTCCTGAGTGGGAGTTAGGTTCGGGGCTAGTTTCCCGACCTGACGCCTGAACGGCCAGCGGTGGCCGTCTGACGATCCATTACACAACAGGGGGTTAATGCGAGGGTGTGAGCGGTTGCGTAGCGTGACGCACATCCATTCAGCGGAGCGACACAATGACCGAGAACAACGCAGGATTAATCAGCGACCCGCGCAGACAGGCGGCACTGCTTTACTGGCAGGGTTTTTCCGTCACGCAAATAGCGGAAATGCTCAGTCTGAAAAAACCCACAGTGCAGAGCTGGAAACAGCGCGAAAAATGGGACGCCATCGCCCCGATTTCGCGCATTGAAACCAGCATCGAGGCGCGGGTCATTCAACTGGTGATGAAAAGTAAAAAAGAGGGGCAGGATTTTAAAGAAATCGACCTGCTAGGCCGACAGATTGAGCGTCTCGCAAGAGTTAACCGCTACATGTCCACAGGCAGCGAAGCGGATTTAAATCCGAACGTGGCGAACCGCAACAAAGGGGAGCGGAAAAAGGCGGAGAAAAATGTTTTCACGGATGACGCTATCGCCAAACTCAGCAACATTTTTCTCGATGATGCGTTTGAGTATCAGCGCGGCTGGCATCAGGCGGGTTTACAGCACCGCATCCGCAACATTCTAAAATCTCGCCAGATTGGCGCGACCTTCTTTTTTGCCCGCGAGGCGCTGCTTGATGCGCTGATCACCGGACGTAATCAGATATTTATCTCGGCCAGTAAATCACAGGCGCACGTCTTTAAAAATTACATCATCGACTTTGCCCGTCAGGTTGACGTAGACCTTAAAGGCGACCCGATGCAGCTTTCAAACGGGGCGCGCCTGTTCTTTCTCGGAACAAATATCCGTACCGCTCAGAGCTACACCGGCAATCTTTATCTGGATGAATATTTCTGGATCCCCAAATTTCAGGAGCTGCGCAAAGTGGCCTCCGGGATGTCACTGCATAAAAAATGGCGTACCACCTATTTCTCCACGCCGTCGAGCCTAGCCCACAGCGCCTATCCGTTCTGGTCAGGTGAGTTATTTAATAAAGGGCGTCGGCATAAAGACCAGCGAATTCAGCTCGACCTCAGCCACAGCCATTTAGCCGCCGGTGTGGAATGTGCCGACGGCCAGTGGCGGCAAATTGTCACAGTGGAAGATGCGCTGTCCGGGGGCTGCGATCTGTTCGACATTAATCAGCTTTCGCTCGAATACAGCCCGTCTGAATATCAGAACCTGCTGATGTGTGAATTTGTCGATGATAAGTCCTCGGTATTCCCGTTTGAGGAGTTGCAGAGCTGCATGGTGGACAGTCTCGAAGAGTGGCCGGACTTTAATCCCTACACCTTTCACCCGTTCGATGACAATCCGGTGTGGATTGGTTACGACCCGTCGGAAGCTAATGGAGGTGACAGCGCCGGGTGTGTGGTCATTGCTCCGCCTGCACAGCCGGGCGGCATTTTCCGCATTCTGGAACGTCACCAGTGGCAGGGTATGGATTTCGATGCGCAGGCCAAAGCCATCGAGGCACTGACAGAAAAATTTAACGTTGAATACATCGGTATCGATGCCACCACCGTGGGTCAGGGCGTTTATCAGCTCGTCAGGCAGTTTTACCCGGCGGCGCGTGAAATCAAATACACGCCGGAAGTGAAAACGGAAATGGTGCTGAAAGCGAAAAACACCATTCATCGCGGCTGTCTGCAATACGACGCTGGCCATACCGACATTACGGCCTCATTCATGGCCATTCAGAAAACCATGACGGCCAGCGGTACGAAATCAACCTACCGCGCGAGCCGCAGTGAAGAAGCCAGCCACGCCGACGTCGCGTGGGCAACGATGCACGTTTTGATTAACGAGCCGCTGACCGCCGCCTCCGGCAAACAAATAAAATCCACCTTGGTGATGTTCTGATATGACCCGTAAAAAAAACCGCATCAATAAACAACTGACGCCCCAATCCGACACCCAAAAAAGCGAGATTTTTCGTTTTGATGAACCCGCCACGGTGATGGATCGCCGGGATATTCTTAATTATCTGGAATGCCTCAGCAACGGGAAATGGTACGAGCCTCCGGTCACTTTCTCTGGGTTGGCTAAAAGCTTCCGCGCCGCCGTTCACCACAGTTCGCCGATGTACGTTAAGCGTAATATTCTGGCGAGTACGTTCATCCCTCACCCACTGCTTTCTCAGCAGCAATTCAGCCGCTACGCGCTGGACTACATTGTTTTTGGTAATGCGTTCATCGAAAAACGCCTGAGCGTGACCGGCCAGCTTCTCAAACTGGAGGCATCACCGGCCAAGTACACGCGCCGTGGCGTAGAGGAAGATGTTTACTGGTTCGTGGAGAATTACATAACCCCTCACGCCTTTGGTCAAGGGAGCGTATTTCATTTGCAAGAGCCGGACATTAATCAGGAACTGTACGGCCTGCCGGAATACCTCAGCGCATTAAATAGCGCGTGGCTCAATGAGTCAGCGACGCTGTACCGTCGGAAATATTTCCTCAACGGCGCACACGCGGGCTATGTCATGTATGTTACCGACCCGGCGCAAAACTCGCAGGACGTGACCGCACTGCGCGACATGATGACGAAATCCAAAGGGTCAGGGAATTTTAAAAATATTTTCTACCACGCACCCGGCGGAAAATCGGATGCGATCAAAATCATTCCCCTCAGCGAAGTGGCGACCAAGGACGATTTCTTTAACATCAAGAACGCAACACGCGACGACCTGCTTAGTGCGCACCGGGTGCCACCGCAGATGATGGGAATCATCCCTAGCAACACCGGCGGCTTTGGAGACGTGGAGAAAGCGGCAAAAGTATTTGTGCGTAATGAGCTGGTTCCGCTACAGGAGCGCATGAAAGAGTTAAACGAGTGGGTTGGAAAAAATGTGGTCAGATTTACTGATTACGAACTTTAAAACCAACCATTGAGAAGAACCGCCGGGACTACGGCGGTTTTTTTACGCCCTATTCAAGGCCATGAACGCCGCGATACGGGGCGGACACACCGAACCGCCCCAAGACCTGACCTAATCCACAGAACGCCGCTACGGCGAGCTCAAGCACGAGAATAAATAATAAAAATGCGGGTTTGCGCGCAATGCTATCCCCGCCACGCCTGCCCGCTTTAAGGGGCGGTTTTAATGCAGCTGCATTTCCTCTGACATCCCCACCATATCTAATGAAGGGTAAAAATAGTTAACTCATTTTTTGATTGCAAAGCCATGCATCCTGATGCATGGCTTCCGTTTTTAAATTAATTGTCCGTTATCAGCGCCTACATGACTCACATTCAGAGATCTAGCTTCAGGGTTAAAGTACCTTCCAACGATCAAGTCGGTGTTATCGTACTCTGGGTTAATTTCAGACGTAGCGTAAATTAACTGAAAATCGTACTCATATGTCTTAGCTTCTTGAACTATAATTTTCTGTAAATTATGACTACGCTCTTTCTCCATCCCACCATCGTCTATACCATCAAGCATTAAAAAGCGAGGCAATCGCATGTAGTGTTTTTCCAGACTTGCGGTAAGCAAAGCCAAATGAAAAATATGTCTTAGCACGACAGCAGAACTTTCCGAGAAATTTTTAGAACCATTAACATAAACTTCATTATCAACAAAGCTAAAGTTGATTTGCTTAGGATCTATAAACTCAGTTTGCAAAGGAAGATCAAGCTTCAAAAGCCTCGCCATAATAACTTCAACCACCTGAGATATATCATTTTTCCTACTTTCCTCTTTGCTTTGCAAAGATTCAACCAATGATTCCAATCGCTCTTTTTCTGACTGTAAAGCATCACGATTTTTTTGCAAATCTGAAATCACATCGCTTAGCTTTTGCGATTCATAAGCTTGATTAATCTCTTCTTCAACTCGTCCAAGTGCTTTAGTCAGAGCTTCAAACTCTATTTCGTAAGCATTTTCCCATGTCGTTGAAACAGTTTCATATTCGCGAACTAGTGCTTGCACGTTTTTCTTTAGAGAGGGTGCTTCAATTTTTATTTTACTGAGTTGCTCTAAATTATGCTCAAGAAGATATTTTGATTCTTTCAATTGCACAGAAATTTCATTTTTCATCCTCAGCAATTGTGGAGCTTCACTACCCTCAGGTGCATGACTCTTACATAATGTACATCCCCCCTCAGTAGAGCTATGTATCTCACTTAGGCAGCTAGGGCAAAATTGAAACTGTACATTACTGAAATATTCTCTAGCAACGCTGGACTCATTTAGCGCCTGATATCTTGATTCTAATTCATTGATAAACATCTCAGAATCAGCCACTTCAATCTCTAAGGTGTTAATGAGATCAGTATTTTTTATTTCCGCTTCTTTAGCTTTATTCAATCGTTTACGAAGATCAGCGGTTTTTTCCCTATCAGCACTTTTATTATTCCCTTCAGAAACTGCCCGGCCTCTTAATGCCTTTAGATTGGCGTATATTTCATTTTTTTCTTGTTCCAACTCAATTATTTTTTCTTCTATATAATGTATATTTTGTGATTGACCGGAACGACCTAAAACTGTGAATATACTTTTTAATTCTGTGATTTTAGTTGAAAGCTCAGAATCAACTTGCTTGAGTCTTATCAGCGAACTATAGAGAGTATCATCAAAGATCCCACATAAATAATCACCAACAGTTTCCCTAGTTAAGGCTTTATCGAAATTATCATTTCTAAAAATAGGGCTATGAACTGAAGGCTGATCTGCATATAGGACTCGTAGGATTTGATGCATTGTTAATATCGACGCCCCTTCTCCTTGGGCTAACGGCATATCCAATGCATTTAGAATTACTTGGGAAAAACTTAGTGACTTTTCTGAACGTTTGAAGGAATAAGTTTCCCATTGGCTAGGTGAAGATTGAAGAGCTTCGTTCATCGTCCCCCAGAAAATACTGAGCGGCCGCATCGACTCCTTACTAATATCTCTTTGGAAACAAGCAGGTTTGTCATTTAAAAGCACTTCCACCAAAGTTTTGGTGCAAAGAAGAGCTTGAGGCTTCCATCTTATATTTTCAGCCCCAATAGAAAAGGCCAAAAGATCCATAATGGTCGTCTTACCAGAGCTATTACGCCCTCTTATAACATTAACACCTTTATGAAAGTCGCACCCAAATGCTTCATGTCCGTTTTGGAATACTTTCAGTCTGCTTACTGAAAAAGATGGATTAAGAAAAGTCATATCTAAACTCCATTAAATTTGTTCTATCTTTTAGCCCATCCTTCCCTGTTAGATGGAATTTTGACAATGTATTAACGATAAATTCATGAATATCTTTTTTTGCATTTAGAAAATCCCGCATGGATAATAACAAACCGTCTGGAATAGATTTATGTGTACGCTTAATAATATTTCTTTCTAGCGATGTTATCTCAATCAAACCAGTTGCAGCGAGGCATCTAATTGCAGCCATTTGAATCTCATGCATATCCCTAAATGTTGATGAAATATTAATAGGGTTCCTATAGTCATTAGAATATTTTTTAGCCTCTTTTTTAATGGAACTATAGTTATGAGGCATTCTAATCTCAGAAATCAGAGCAGGGAATATTAGATAAAAATCTAATATCCTTGCTTTATCAACTTCGATCTCATTCACATGGTCTATCAACGCAATCATTCTAAAAAGACAATGATACGCATCATATGCTGGATGGTAAATTAACATTTATCCCACCTTATATGACAATTGCCACCTAGAAAAAACAGCAAACCCAAAAGATCTTTAGCTGTCAACTCTAATAAATTCTCACCTAATGAAGAATATAGGTCATCAATTATTGAGCCAATTTTTTCATCGACAACTTTCCTCGGGCTATCTTCTTCTATAAGCGGTGTCACCTTCATTATAAAATCATAATGAATTTGGTCTAAAATAATTACAAATATTCTTTGCGCAGTTCTTGAGGTTTGGCGGCGCATTATAGCTTTTGCGGCCTTTTCTTTCATCTGTTTCGCTAAAAATAACAAATCCGTTCTATTGCTCTCGACCAATTTTGCATCGAGACCTCGAACATCAATTTCTGGCTGAAGAGACATATAATGTTCAAGATCGGCACAAAATGCCGAGTTTGAATCACCGGATTCGCCTTTCTTTAGACGCTCATAGAGGCCTTGTATCTCGCGATTAGTGCCCTTTGCAGCGTACTGATGAATAGTTTGATTGGTCTGATTACCAGCAACTATGTCGCCATTGGTAACGGCATTGCCCGACTGTTCGATAGACACACTAAATCCCTCTTAATGCGAACTATCCTGATTGCCACCAACAATGCTCCCATTCGTAACGTTGTTGTCAGTCTGGGTTACAGTTACAGTATGGTTGTTCGAGTCTTCCGTGTGATTGCCAACACTCTTACGCGATGAATACACAATACGAATCGACCAGCCAGCCCCTAACCCAACGATGAAAGTGATGATGTGAATAATCCAGTCCATTCCGATATCCTTAAAGTAGGTTTTATGAACACATACTAAAATGAATATCAACTATCTACAACTCAAGAACATCAACTAGTTATGCAAGACTGATCACACTCTACTTTCTCCGCACGAATCATCCAAAAAGTTAGTTTGATTTTATAGTCAGACACATAGACACCTCATGCTGTTAATATAGAATTGCTTTCTTAGCCAAAGTAACTGTACGTATACACAGTATATCAAGTTGGTTGGAACTTGGAAGTAAAAAAACACTATTTGATCTGATGAAGACCTATGTTTTTAGTCTTTACGCAAGAACGTCGTTCAGTATGTGCCTTGATCGGCAAGGTTTTAAAGCTGTTTCATTTGTAGGCTGTAGAACCTCATGATGTCTTTGTTTTAATGCCTTTCTGAGCACAGTCACAACCTCGGGGTCATCCCATCCGATAACGCCACTATCAACCAGATTTAACACCGCTGCGGCATGCTCAGACGGCGTAGGGGTCATAACTGGATCATCCCCGACTTTCAGCTTTCCACAGTTATTGACAGGACTCCGAGGCGCGCCGGAAGCGCTTATTAAATTCAAAAGATGAACGGCAACTTCAACAGCCTTGGCGACAATGCGCCATTTTGTTGTGCGTGTTTCGTGGATGAGATCAGTGCCAAGATGAGGGGCATAAATGCCGATGATTTTCTGGATCTCTTCGTCGTACTCGTTTAACTCATCAATCACTTGGCGGGCGGTTCTTACCGTTTGCTCATCGCGTGGGACATTCGCCCCACCCTGCGCAGAAATATATGCGGCGAAATCACCACCGTCTGCCGCTGCTCTTGCAGCTTCGACAAGTTCGTCAAACTCGCTAGCGATACTCACGCCACGCGGTAATCTGCGCAGCTCGCGATAGGCTCCCATTGTTGGTACACCAATGGACTTAAATTGCGGTATACGCCATGTAGAAGCCCATGCAGTAACGGCTGCGGCAGTCTCTGACAATGATCGGCCAGTCTCATGGTCTATCTCACCTTCCAGAGCATAACCATCAATATTCTTGGCTATGTATTTAGCGATATAGCCTGCCGCCCCGCCTTTATTTAAATGCTTACACTCAAAACGCTGAGCTTGTGCCCCACGTTCATCTCCATCTTCTTGGAGTGCATAGCGACGCATGATGTCAACGGCAGGCTGACGGTGAGCTTTATCGCAAAACAACATCATATGCCAGTGAGGTGTAGCGTCGTGGTGAGGCTCAACTACGCGCATTCCGTATACCTTGATGCCGTTATCTTTGAATGCTGTACGCATCTTGCCCCAGATTTTCACCAGATAGCGCTGGCCATCCTTTGGTGAAAACGCCTCTTCATCCCACTTATGATTGAAATTAACGCGGCGATCAGTCTTTTTCCCGACCATGCGTGTTGGATGGTATTTTGAGGGTGTGGTTATCGTGAGGAACATGCCAACATGACCAACTTCTGAGGCATATTTTTCAATTCCTGCAATAGTGCTCATCAACTCCATACGACGGATTTCAGGGTTAGAAATACTCCCCATTACCTTATCGATGAGATCTATACGTTCCCCTGTTTCGATGTTTTCTAAATCACAGGATTTCAGATATTCCATGTTTGCTAAGCGGCGCGCCCGAACATCCCGGATAGCCTGTTTGCTGGCATAGCCAGACTTTTGCAGACTAACCTCGCCAACAGCAATCAGGAGAGATTCGCGCCATTGAGTGCGCTGCGCTTTTAACTGTCGAATCCACCACTCATCATTTACCAATCGCGCGATGCTGGAGAACGCTGAGCGCATATCCAGTTTGCGTTTACAGTATTTTTGCCAGTGCATTGGAGTGATATTAAAAACGCGGGCAGCACCGGCAACCTCACCATAAATTTTCTGCTGTGCGCTATCGGTGAATAACTTGGCTTGAACCCCGTTGTGCTGACTAAGAAGCCGATCGCTCTGCTCTTCATATTCTGTGAACAGCCGGGATGAAATTTGCATAGCGAGACGTTTCAGCGCTTTATCATTCATTCCAGCTAACTGGCGATAACTCTCAGCCTCATCAGTAAAAATTTCATTAGCTCTGCCACTTAAGGCCAACGCATATTTAGTCTGTACAACCTCGATGCGAGGCCAAATCCGTGGCATAAAAACATTGATGAGGTAACGATGTGCAGCCAGCAGCCCTGAGCTTTCTTTAAGATATTCATACCGGCTAGAGAAAATGCCACTTAGAAAAAATGGCAGCGCGTGGATCTTGCGTAAGGCATCTTGCCCCTGATGGAATTCATCACGGGTAAGAGGTCTTTCTTTTGAGATTGCAGGACGGGGAGCATTCCAAGGGTATGCGCCGACAAAAGGAACCTTGTCGGCTTTTATTAGTTTAGGTGGTGGCGAGGGCGCGATACGCCCTCTCGCATTCATCAGCACGTTATTTACCGGACTGCGTCACGTTAAAAGCAACCCGGCAAAGATCTCCAATATTAGTCATCTCATCAGCCAGTTCCGCAAGGGTACGGACATCAGAATCTCTGATGTGAAAATGCAGTAATCCTTTCACCAACTGGTCAATTTTGGCGTAGTAAGCCGTGGCTTCTAAATATTCCTGCCCTTTCTTATCGCCAGAAAGAACAGTTTTCTTTTTGTTGAGAATGAACTGGTAGCAGTCGCTCGTCACAACCCAATTGTCACCTACAAAAATTCGAATCATGATTAGCTCCTGAAATGTTTTTTCTGTTGTTCGGTGATTTCTTGGCATGGCACACAACGCACGACACCGGGAAATGCAGCGCGCCGCTCCGCAGGGATTGGCTGGTCGCAGTCTTCACAGACTGAGGCCGATACCCCATTGCTATGAATACGATGTGCAGCTACCTGATGAGTCAAAATTTCGAGATTTCTTTCCTGCACGGAATCCATTAAATCTGGCATTACATCACCCCTTTATTTTCTAAACCTACGTTGTGAAAACGGATGGACTCTTGTCCGAGTAATTCAAGAATTTCAACCCTGTTTAATTGCTCTTGAATCGCGTGACTAATTAGCGAATCCAGATGCGAGGAAAAGGTGATTGCTGCATCAGCCTTAGCCTGATTTCGTGCCTGATTTAACATCCAATTCGTTGCTTCGCTGTCTGCTTTATTTCTCATTTCTTGACCAACTGTTAAGCTCATCTCTGGCTCCAGACAAAGGGATCCCCTACGCAATCAAGCGCAGAATTAAAAATGGTTAATTAGTGGAGGTAAGTTTCGGGGCGAACCGACGTTAATACAGTCGGCGCATTTTCGAACAGGCTAAATAATTCCCGTAGTGCCCGGAATAAAGCCTCTCTCCATGAGCAGGTTTCGTCATCTATTCGCCAATATGGCTGGCTGAATTCTTCTTCCGTTAATCCTGCATGAAAATATAAAGTGCGGCGTTCGCTAATATTTAAACGTCCGATAAAACATGACTTGGTGATCCTGAAACTTCGGTACTTTGCAAAAGCAGCCCGGAGCTCATCAATTGCACAGACAATACGTTCACGATCGCAATCGTTCATTTCCTGCAACTTCATTACGGAATGGCGTTGTCTTAACTGAGCATGAAAACAGATGGTCAGACGTTCACGTTCGCTCATCTTGTTATAGAAATCACAAGAGGTTTGCCAGCGAGCGGGCGCAAGGCGCTCCCCAACAGCAGCACGAAGCCCGGCAGGCTGATTCATTACCATAGCCGCAGTGATTACTGTCATTTTTGCCTCCGATAAAACGCATTTTTAATACGTGAAAATTGACTTGGTCGTTTACAGCGAATGATGATTCCCTTGCGCCCCTTGCCGTGGGTTATCTGTGAATCACGGCATGAAACTACCTGATGATTCCAGAGTAATGGAGCGATAGAGATTGATTGAGACATTCCCCCTCCTTACAGAACTTTATTGATAATTACCTGCGCAGCAATTACTTACGTGTAATTACGCTACGTGCTTATCCCCGAATATTCGCCCTTATGATAGGATCCGTTCTGCTGAAAACGACCCAACAATCACAAGGAGATTTAATATGTCTGATGTAGAAAAATTTCACCGATTACACAAACCAGCCCCTTCTGCACCTGTTAATCAGCAGCAAGAACGCCAAGACAAACAGGAAGGGGAAAACGAAAAAAAGAACTAGGAGCTATGGTGAAGAAATCTCCATCCGACGAATTAAATTTTGAAATCAATTTCAATGCCCATCTTGCTCGAATGACTGATTCTCTAAACAGTAGGCTCGACAAATTCTGCTGTTTCATTCAGGTACTTCTGGGTGCGTCCATTTTTGCGCAAAGCGGCTATGGATGGCTGTTCGGTATAATCATCGCCGTTATGTCGGCCTTGCAACTCGCCTACAAGCCGGGCGAAGTTGCTGGCAACGCAAAGGTTCAAGCATTGAGATACCAGCAGCTCGCGGATGAACTTAGTATTCTGAGTCCAGAGGAAGTCAGGATTAAGAGAAATAAAATTGAAGAGCAGGATACATCTCCAGTTATGTCTCTTTTCAATCCGGCCAGAAAACGAACATGTATTGCTCTTTACGGTGAAGACGCAGAAAGCAATTACCGGCTCAATTTCCAAGAGCGGGTTGTCTGTTTTATTGCTGGCGGAATACCTAAGTAACCTATTCATCGCTGTTCCCTAAAAAGGCCTTAATTGGCCTTTTAAAAACGTTGCTAAACTATGCTCTTCTCGTAGCCTGCCCTCTGCATGGCTTGCTCGCACTAATACGGTCTTTCCACCCGTGCCATTCTGCCGGTGCATCTTCAACAAGCTGATCAGCAAACTTGTCCCACTCTTTACGGCTAATCCATAACTCTGCATGTCCTCCGGGCTTTAATGGATCAGCCATATAAAACGCTGGCAATTTTCCTGCTTTGGCCATCGCTACAATTGCGGCTGGGGTTTTACCCACGTAAAGCGCAAAGCCCTCCTTTGAAAGTAGGTTGCCGGGCTTTTCCGACAAACTGACTGGTTTGCGTTTAACGATACCGCCGCTTTCCCCTAAAAGTTCGTCATCATTCGACTGGTCTGATGTTTTAGCTTTCGTATTCATTTGGTATTCTCCTATTTCCTTTCCGATCTGACACCATTTAGACCTATCTAATGTCTTATCGGGTATCTCAATGCTTATAAAATAAGAGATCTGATATTTTATGTCAACTGAACAGTCAGAAAAGCTAAAGCTGATCCGTGAGTCTGAACGACTAAAAGTTAAGGAAGCCGCTGAATTAGTTGGATTAAATTATGTGACTTACCATGGCTATGAATCTGGTAAGTCGAAAATGTCTATGGAAGCGGGGATGAAGTTCTTCAAGCACCCGCGTTTTCGCAAGTATCGCGACTGGTTCATGTTTGACGAAACCGATCCCGCAACCGGCCAAATTGCGCCGGCACTCGCACACTCTGGGCAAGAAATAACAACCTCATCACATTCAGACCAAAAGATTGGCTAACCATTCACGCTGCTTATATATGCAGCCAATGTAAGGTCACCGATTGTTACAGCCACATTCAGACTGTAACGAACAGAGTAAAAACCATTGGAGGGCTTCGCTATGTCAATTAAGAAGCTCGATGATGGTCGATATGAAGTGGACGTAAGGCCGCAGGGTTCCGAGGGAAGAAGAATCCGGCGTAAATTTAATACGAAAGGTGAGGCTCAGATTTATGAGCGTCATGTGCTGGTTAACTACCATAATAAAGAGTGGTTAGAGAAACCGGCAGACCGCCGCAAGCTGACTGATTTGCTGGAATTGTGGTGGCTATACCACGGTAAGCACCATAACCGTGGTCTGATAGAAAAAGGCAGGCTTTCAGCAATCATGGTTAAGTTTGCTGAAATCGGGGTGACCAGAGCTGACCAGATAACCAAGAAAGCTATAACGGATTATCGGGTCAAGATGATGAATGAAGGCTTGAAACCAGCCAGTGTGAACCGTCATCAGGCTATATTCAGCGGCATGTTTACCAAGCTGATTGATGCCAATGAATATCACAGCGAGCATCCTTTCAGAGGCGTGAAAAAGCTTAAAGAGGCTGAGCCAGAAATGGCGTTTCTTTCCACGGAAGAAATCACGCAGTTGCTCGATATGCTTGAAGGAGACAACCGCAACGCTGTGCTGCTTTGTCTGGCCACCGGTGGTCGCTGGAGTGAAGTTGCAGATCTTAAAGCTGAGCACATTATTAACTGCATGCTGACATTCATGAAAACGAAGAATGGTAGACGCAGAACAATACCGCTGTCTGAGGGATTGGTTAAAATGGTGAAAAAACGTAGTACCGGAAAACTGTTTACGCCCAATTACGACACGGTGCGAAACACACTGCGAACTATGAAACCAGACCTACCCGCCGGACAGGCTGTCCATGTTCTGCGGCACACATTCGCCACGCATTTTATGATGAATGGAGGTAATATTATTACACTACAGCGAATTTTAGGGCATTCCACCGTACAACAGACCATGGTTTATGCGCACTTTGCACCGGACTTTTTGCAGGATGCAGTCTCATTAAACCCACTTAACGGAGTGTCCATATAATGTCCACGAATCTGCACTATTTAGGACTAAGTGAAACTTTATGAGTAACTTAACTGATTGTATTTCCACGGAAAGCACCACTGAGTCAGGGGGGCATATGTCCGTTCAAGGTCGCATCCACTCATATGAATCCTGTGGCACCGTTGACGGCCCAGGTATCCGTTTCATTGTTTTCTTTCAGGGCTGCCTGATGCGTTGCATGTATTGCCATAACCGCGATACCTGGGACACGCACGGCGGGACAGAGATCAATGTTGATGATTTAATGAAAGAAGTCGTGACCTATCGCCACTTTATGAATGCTTCAGGCGGTGGTGTGACGGCGTCAGGTGGCGAAGCCATCCTTCAGGCAGAATTTGTGCGCGACTGGTTCCGCGCCTGCCAGAAAGAAGGGATTAATACCTGTCTGGACACCAACGGTTTTGTCCGCCGTTATGATCCAGTGATCGACGAATTACTGGATGTCTCAGATCTGGTTATGCTCGATCTTAAGCAAATGAACGACGATATTCACCAGAATCTGGTCGGCGTATCTAACCACCGTACGCTGGACTTTGCCCGCTATCTGGCAAAACGTAATCAGCGCACCTGGATCCGTTATGTTGTTGTACCGGGCTGGTCAGACGATGATGAGTCTGCGCATAAACTCGGCGAGTTCACCAAAGACATGACTAACATCGAGAAGATTGAACTGTTGCCATATCATGAACTCGGCAAACATAAATGGACGGCAATGGGCGAGAAATATGGACTGGACGGCGTCAATCCGCCGACCAAAGAAATCATGGAAAGAGTGAAAAACATTCTCGCCAGCTACGGGCATAAAGTTATCTATTAAACACAGATATCCAGCCCATTAAAAAGACGCCATTTGGCGTCTTTTTTGCTTTGTGAGACTAAGATTCTCAATGAAACCATACCCAGAATAATTGGAGTTGCAATAAGGCGCCAAGTGAGGAGATCCCGATGAGCTGACATAAGTCAGTGATACGGGGCCCGGAGCGTAGCTAACGCAGTTGCAGCGTCAAGAATGAAGAGTACTACGCTGCGGCCACAGGATTATGAGTATGATCCGCTTTACGCATCAGCATCATCAGATAGACCAGCGAAACCACTGCGATCATCACAAACAGCAAACGGTCAGAATAACTCTGCATCAGCATCGCGGTCATTGTCGGTCCCGCAAGGCTGCCGATGGTGTAACTCATTAGCAACGCCTGATTCATCGCCACCAGCTCATCAGCACTCACTTTCTCACAGGCCCATGACATCGCGACCGGATACAGCGTAAAGCCCGCACATCCGAGGATAAACAGCGTCGGCGCCATCGCATACCCACTGAGCATGGCAATACTGCCGAGGATCACACAAAATATCTGGATGCGTAAAACCATCAGGCGACCATAGCGATCTGCCAAACGTCCTACCGGCCACTGTCCGATAATCCCCGCGCTGACCAGCAATGCCATCCAGTAACCTACATTCGCATCACTCATTCCCTGATGCGTCAGGAACAGCGGCATCAGACCGTAGAGTGAACCAAGGACAATACCGGAAATAATACAGCCGTTTATCCCCAGACGTGCATTACGCCGTCTGAACATCGGCATCACCGCATGGCGAGGTTGCTCACTGTCCTGATCCTCAATATGTGTTAACAGCAAAGGCAGCATCGCAATCACAATCAGTGCAGTCACCCACGGTAAAACGCTGAAGATTGCCGTTGGTACGGTTCCGACGAGTAACTGCCCTGCTACCGTTCCGATGTAATACATGATCATATACGCCGCCAGCAGCTGGCCACGGTTTTTGACTGTTCCGCTACGTAACAGCGCACTTTCCACCACCACCCAGATCAGCGCACACCCAATCCCCGCGACGAAACGCGCCGATACCCACGTCCAGAAGCTCATGGAAAGCGCCAGCCCTGCGGTGGCGACCGCAAATATTACACAGGAAAGGTAATAGCTACGGTTGAAACCGATGCGTTTTATCAGCCCGCCTGCGAGCAAAGTGCCCAGCAGGTTACCGGTAAAATACGATGAACTGACCAGCCCGACCTGCCAGGTCGGTAGCTGTTCATGGCTGAGCCAAAGGGGGACCAGCGTGTTTAAAACGGCGATAGAAATCGTCAGCAAAAGGAGTCCGCACAGGAGCAGAGAAACGGGGCGAGAATAGGCGGACATAGGACATTGATGACCACAAACAGAAGGAAATTGCGCGCATCATGCCACTGGCGGATAAAAAGTCAATCTGGCAAAAATTGACCTGAGCACAAACTGCAGAGTGATGATTGAAATCGTTAATCAAGCGCGTGTATCAGGAATCATGATGCTTTAATGACAAGTCAATATCACCATGATAACAAACGAGTTTGCATTTACCGCAACCGTTACATTTTGCGCTATCAACGCTGGGTTGATTTTGTTGATTAAAAAATATTGCAGTGCGCGGACACGCAATTTCGCACATCCTGCACAAGTCATCCATGCGACCAAGACATTGCGGCAAAATCACCGGACGCAAACCGGTATCCATCACGACAGTGGCATCCAGTGCACCATTCTCGCAGGATGACGTACAGGCGCCACAAGCATCACATTCCGCATACTCAATGGCCAGTGTCGCCTTCCCTTCACGGATACTCAAAATACCCACCGGGCAAGCCTCTCCACAGCGACCACAACCATCGCATTTTTGAATAAACAGCGACTCTGCTATTGCCTGAGGTGGACGCGCGCGCTGGCGAACCAGCAATGTTTTCTCCGGGCTGACAGTCTGTTCAATAACCTGTTTTGCGGGTGACAACAAACCGCGGAATAATCCCCGGCGGCTGACGGTTCTGCTGCTCATCCAGGTCCGGTAAAAGCCAGCGTCGCGTGGATCGCTCATCAGAAATACAGATCCGCTGTTACCACATCCAGACCCTGCTGCTGGATCCAGCCACAGAGCGTGGATTCCGCCAGTAAAGCCACACCCACGTAAAACGGATGATCAGCTTTCTGCCGCAACAATTCCAGATAACGCCCTGACCACGGCAGCAAATGCATTGTCAGAAATTCATTCAACAATGCCGGAGAGTTTTCCGCCAGCCACGCAGACATCATCAGTAGTAAACCAATGTGGTCCTCTGGTTCTGCCTGTTTCAGGTGCGGTTCGATGCCGTTTTCGCGCATCCACTGCCGAAGCGCCAGCGTTGAATCGCCAAACACGACAGACTCTTTATCCAGATAGACCGAGCCCCACGGCGGTGCTGGCAGCGCGTAAGGGCCCACAAACAGGCGCTGATAGGCGTCCGCGAGGCTTTCTTGCGCCTGATCGATCTGGCTGAAATATTCAGTAACCTGCGCTTTGGCATCTTCAGTGGCACAGGGCCACAAGGGTGCCCATTCGCTGCTTTCCAGTAATGCAATTAAGGGCTGAACTTCGCGGGAATCTGGCGGATAAAATAATACGGCACCTAAAATCTTACCGGTTAAACTGATTGACTCTGCTGACATAATTCACTCTGCTTAGAGAGAACACGCCACCGCAAGCGACGTGTTCTCTGATAAATCGGACTACTGATCGTTAGCCGCTGACGGCCATTCCCACTGTCATATGCAAACCATAGAAAATGGCACGACCAATTAGCTCACCGGCAAATACCAGTACGAACGCCAGAATCATTGATGCCAGTGCCGGACGCTTGCGCATAATCAGCGGACAGAACCAGCAGCCGAGACCGAGAATTACCAGCACCAACCGCCAGACTGACAGCGAACCATATTGCGGGATCAGGGCAGAAGCCGCCTGAACAGAACTGTTGATGCCTGCCAGACTTGCGCTTTGCAGCATAACGACCGCTATACTCACGACCAGCGCAGCAAGACTGATAACCGGCAACAGGCGCAGCCCGCAACCATTGATATTTGCACCACGAAGCAGCAGATAACCCAAAACCGGACCACCGATCAGCACCGTCAGCCCGAAATGGAAGAAGGTATACGCATTATCCCAGGTCGGCACGGTATCAATTTCATAAACGCGGCACATCGCGTAGACAAAGCCGATACCCGCCAGCATGGTGACGATCAACCAGATTTTGCCCAGTGCGCGCGGCATCTTATTAACCATCGCCAGCAGCCAGTAAATCCCGCCTAAGGCAAAGAAGAATGATCCGCTACCGATTTCATTGCTCAGCGGCGACGCCCCCAGCCGGTTCAGCGAGTTAAATGCACGCAGGGGTGAACCCAGATGCAGAACCGAAGCAACAAAAGCAATCGCCATTAGTGCCCACAGGAAGAACATCGAAAGATGTATCCTTCGGGCCTCTTCTTTACTGCGTTGGGTGAGAAGCGCAATAGCCAGCACAATAAATGCACCCACCACACACTGCCCCAGAACCGTAAAGACCATTAAAGGCCATTCATGCCATCCGTTTCCCATCTCAAACCTCCTTCGGGTTAGCCAGATAACCCGTGGTATCGCCTACAGGACGGCAATTCGCATTGGGTTTGATGACGATATTTGGGTGAGTAAAATGTGAAGCCGGCAAAGGAGCCACTTCAGCCAGATCACCGTATTTTGCACGCAGCTCTTCAATCGGCGCCATATCCAGTGCACGTAACGGGCAGGATTCCACACAAATCGGTTTCTTACCTTCCGCAATACGCTCATAGCAGCCGTCGCATTTGGTCATATGACCTTTAGCTTCGTTGTACTGTGGCGCACCGTACGGACACGCCATGTGACAATAACGGCAACCGATGCAAACGTCTTCGTTGACCACCACGAACCCATCTTCACGCTTATGCATCGCGCCGCTCGGACACACTTTGGTACAGGCTGGATCTGCGCAGTGGTTGCAGGAAATCGACAGATAATACGCGAAGACATTCTGATGCCAGCCATCGCCGTCCTTTTGCCAGTCGCCACCGGCATATTCATAGATGCGGCGGAAACTGACGTCCGGCGTTAAGTTTTTGAAATCTTTACAGGCCAGTTCGCAGGTTTTGCATCCTGTGCAGCGGCTTGAGTCAATATAAAAACCATATTGAGTTGTCATGTTTTACTCCGTTAAACCTTAGCCACTTGCACAAGGTTGGTATGAGAGGGGTTACCTTTCGCCAGCGGTGAAGGTCTTTGAGAAGTCAGTACGTTAATGCTACCCGCACGGTCGATCTTTTTGCTGTCAGGGGAATACCAGGCACCTTCTCCAAGTGCGACAACGCCCGGCATCATGCGCGGCGTCACTTTGGCAGCAATCTGAACTTCGCCACGATCGTTGAAGATGCGGATCATGTCGCCGTTGGTGATACCGCGCTGCGCAGCATCCATCGGGTTGATCCACATTTCCTGCCGGCATGCGGCTTTCAGCACATCAACGTTGCCGTAAGTGGAGTGCGTACGCGCCTTGTAGTGGAAACCGGTCAGCTGTAACGGATATTTGCTGGCCAGCGGATCGTCATAGTTTTCGAAACCAGCGGCATAGACCGGCAACGGATCAATGACATCGTCTTTAGAGAGTTCCCACTCAGAGGCAATTTTCGCCAGTTCCGCGGAGTAGATTTCGATTTTGCCAGACGGCGTGCTCAGCGGATTGGCCGCCGGATCTTCACGGAATGCTTTGTAAGCGACGTGATGCTGTTCAGGATCGCGTTTTTTGAACATGCCCTGTTTGCGGAAGGTGTCGAAATCCGGCAGTTCAGGCAATGCTTCACGGGATTGCTGATACAAATGACGCAACCACTCTTCCTGCGTACGGCCTTCGGTGAACTGCTGCTCAACACCCATACGGCGGGACAGCTCGCTGGTCATCTCATAAATGTTTTTGCACTGGAAGCGAGGCGTGATCGCCTGATCGGCAAAAATGATGTAATCCATGTTGCCGCACGACGCATCGAGGCAGAAATCCATCTGCTCAGAAGCGGTACAGTCAGGCAGGATAATGTCGGCGTATTTCGCCGAAGACGTCATGTGGTTATCAATCACCACAATCATCTCGCATTGCTGGTCATCCTGCAGAATGTTGTGGGTGCGGTTGATATCAGAATGCTGGTTAATCAGGCAGTTACCTGCGTAGTTCCAGATAAATTTGATCGGCACATCCAGCTTCGCTTTTCCGCGCACGCCATCTTTAGTGGCAGTCATTTGCGGACCACGCACAATCGCGTCCGTCCACATAAACATGGATATGCTGGTCTGAACCGGGTTTTCGAGCGTTGGCATACGAACAAACGGAATTTCGTAAGAGCCTTCGCGGGCACCGGAATTACCGCCATGAACGCCGACGTTACCGGTCAGAATTGCCAGCATAGCGATCGCACGGGTGGCAATCTCGCCATTTGCATGACGCTGCGGCCCCCAGCCCTGGGTGATAAATGCCGGTTTCGCCTGACCGATTTCTCGCCCCAGCTTGACGATTTTATCGACAGAAATACCGGTGATTTTTGATGCCCATTCCGGCGTTTTTGCCACGCCATCTGGGCCGGTTCCGAGAATATACGCTTTATAATGTGCATTCTGCGGGACACCTGCCGGTAATGTTTTTTCGTCATAACCGACGCAATATTTGTCGAGGAAAGGCTGATCGACCAGATTTTCAGTGATCATGACATGCGCAAGTGCCGCAGCCAGTGCGCCATCCGTACCCGGTCGGATCGGCACCCATTCGTCTTCACGGCCGGCACCGGTATCGGTATAACGCGGATCGACAATGATCATACGGGCGTTGGAACGCTGACGTGCCTGTTCGAGGTAATACGTCACGCCCCCGCCGCTCATGCGCGTTTCGCCCGGATTATTACCAAACAGCACCACCAGTTTGCTGTTTTCGATATCAGACGGACTGTTTCCATCCGCCCAGCCACCGTAGGTATAATTCAAACCGGCAGCGATTTGTGCCGAACTGTAGTCACCATAATGATTCAGATAACCGCCGCAGCAGTTCATCAGACGGGCAATCAGCGTTTTACCTGGCGGCCATGAACGGGTCATGGTGCCACCCAGCGTGCCGGTGCCATAATTCAGATAAATGGCCTCATTGCCATAACGGCTGATAATGCCTTTCAGGCTGCCAGCCAGGGTATCGAACGCTTCGTCCCAGCTGATTGGCTTGAATTTACCCTCGCCACGTTTCCCTACACGCTTCATCGGATACTTCAGGCGGTCAGGGTTATAAACACGGCGACGCATGGAACGCCCGCGCAGACAGGCGCGAACCTGATGCAATCCTTCATAATTATCATCACCGGTATTATCGGTTTCGACATAACGGATCTCGTTATCAACGACGTGCATTCTCAGCGGACAGCGGCTGCCGCAGTTTACGGTGCAGGCACTCCAGACAATTTTCTCGTCTGCGGTTTTAACCGAATCCTGACGTGTTTCAGCACGTATTGATTTAAACGGCAGTGATATGCCCCCGACGGCAGCTGCCATACCGGCGAGCGTAGTTCCCTTAACCAGGTCACGGCGACTGATCCCTCCGCCTGAACCCGTTTTCTTACTGTTTGAATCCGACATTACTTACTCCGTTGCGCCCTCATCTGAAGGGCGAAAATTTAACAACCATGCCATCGAGCCTGGCTCCTGGGCCGTAGCTTCTTAGACTTTTTCTATTTGAATCAAATTCGTATGCTGAGGATTTCCTTTCGCCAGCGGGGACGGGCGTTGGGTCGTCAGCGTGTTCATGCAGGCACCATGGTCAATACGGTCACCACTCATATTGGCCTGATGCCATGCGCCCTGCCCCATAGCAACAACGCCGGGCATGATGCGCGGCGTAACTTTGGCTGCCACACGCACTTCGCCACGGTCATTAAACACTTTCACTTTGTCACCGTTCTCAATACCACGGGTTTTGGCATCCAGCGGATTGATCCACACTTCCTGACGGCAGGCCGCCTGCAGCACGTCGATATTGCCGTAAGTGGAATGGGTGCGGGCTTTGTAGTGAAAGCCGAACATCTGTAGAGGGAACTGGCTGCGTTTCGGGTCATCCCAGCCTTCAAAGGTTGAGGCATAGACCGGCAGCGGGCTGATTGTTTCGTCTTTTTGCAGCTCCCATTCGCTGGCAATTTTCGCCAGTGCAGAGGAATAAATTTCGATCTTTCCTGAGGGTGTTTTCAACGGATTAGCGACAGGATCCTGACGGAATTTTTTATAGGCCACAAAATGCCCTGCCGGATCTTTACGTTTATAAATTCCCATTTCGCGCAATTCTTCATACGCAGGTAACGCCGGGTCTTTCGCCAGCATTTTGGTGTACAGATACTGCAACCATTCCCGCTGGCTGCGGCCTTCGGTGAATTTGTTGTAAACATCCGGACCAAGACGACGCGCCACTTCGCTCATCATCTCGTAAATTCCTTTGCGCTCGAATTTGGCAGAGGTCGCGGGCTGGATGAAAATCAGGTATCCCATATTGCCGGCGTAATCGTTGGGAATAATGTCTTCCTGTTCGACGGTCATAAGATCCGGCAGCAGGATATCGGCGTATTTCGCCGATGACGTCATGAAGTTTTCCAGCACCACGATCATTTCGCACTGCGAGTCATCCTGCAGAATATCGTGGGTTTTATTGATGTCGGAATGCTGGTTGGTGATGGTGTTACCGGCATAGTTCCAGATGAATTTGATCGGCACATCCAGCTTGTCTTTACCGCGCACGCCATCTGCTTTGGCAGTCATTTCAGGTCCGCGCGCAATGGCATCGGTCCAGCTAAAACAGGAAATCTGTGTCTTCACCGGATTTTCCAGCACCGGCATTCTTTCGATAGTAATGGTATAGGTTGATTCACGCGCACCACTGTTACCACCATTGATACCGACATTGCCGGTCAGAATCGGCAGCATGGCGATAGCCCGGGACGTCAGTTCACCATTGGCCTGACGCTGCGGGCCCCAGCCCTGAGAAATATAAGCAGGTTTGGCTTGTCCGATTTCCCGGGCCAGTTTAACGATGCGATCCACAGGAATGCCGGTAATACGGGATGCCCATTCAGGCGTCTTCGCCGTCGCATCTTCGCCCTGACCGAGAATGTACGCTTTGTAGTGGCTGTTTACGGGTGCATCCGCGGGCAAGGTTTTTTCGTCGTAGCCCACGCAACAGGCATCGAGGAAAGGCTGATCAACCATGTTTTCGGTGATCAGCACATGTGCAAGACCGGCGACCAGTGCAGCATCGGTTCCCGGACGGATCGGGATCCACTCATCTTCACGGCCTGCAGCAGTGTCGGTGTAGCGCGGGTCGATCACGATCATTCGGGCACTGGAACGCTGACGCGCCTGCTCCAGGTAATAGGTGATACCGCCACCGCTCATGCGTGTTTCGGCAGGATTGTTACCGAAAAGCACCACCAGCTTACTGTTTTCAATATCTGATGTGCTGTTGCCATCATTACTGCCATAAGTGTATGGCATGGCGCAGGCGATTTGCGCGGTACTGTAAGTCCCGTAATGACTGAGGAAGCCGCCGTAACAGTTCATCAGGCGGGCAACCAGCGAGGCGTAAGGGGAAGAACGGGTGATATTGCCGCCGACAACGCCGGAGGTGTAGTTGATGTACACGGCCTCATTGCCATATTTAGCAACAATACGCTTCAGGTTATTGGCGATTTCATCAAAGGCTTCTTCCCAGCTGATGCGCCTGAATTTACCTTCGCCACGTTTACCGACGCGCTTCATCGGGTAATTCAGACGCTCCGGATGGTTCATTCGCCGGCGGATTGAGCGGCCACGCAGACAGGCGCGAACCTGATGCTCACCGTAGATGTCATGTCCGGTATTATCGGTTTCAACCCAGTACACTTCATCATCACGTACATGTAATCGCAGGGCGCAGCGGCTGCCGCAGTTAACCGAGCAGGCACCCCAGACCACTTTGTCTTCAGGTGCGGAATTTTTCGCCTCACCCACAGCCTGTGCCAGTGCTTTGCGGCTGAATGGCAGAGATACGCCGCCCGCGGCAATGGCCAGTCCTGCCAGCGTTGATGTTTTCATCAGCGTCCGGCGGCTGATACCACTTTTTATCGTGATGACTTCAGGTTCGATTACCGACATTTTCCTGCTCCGGTCATAAAGTAGTTACCCACTCAGAATGCAGGGATACTACTAATAAGGAGGTAGGAAACTTTGTCTGCTATCAAAAAAGGCAGGGTTGTGTTGGCGGAAATGAGGAATTCTTAACGCAGCGCACGATTTTATGCATAAAAAAAGCGCCCTCAGGCGCTTTTTCGCTATATTACTACATATATAACGGGATTAGCCGATATATTCTAAACCGCCCATATAAGGACGTAATACTTCCGGCACTTCAATACGGCCGTCAGCCTGCTGGTAGTTTTCCAGCACAGCCACCAGCGTACGACCCACAGCCAGACCAGAACCATTCAGGGTATGAACCAGACGTGGTTTTTTGTCAGTTTTGCTGCGGCAGCGCGCCTGCATACGGCGGGCCTGGAAATCACCCATGTTTGAACATGAAGAAATTTCGCGATAAGTATCCTGCGCTGGCAGCCAGACTTCCAGATCGTAGGTTTTGCATGAGCCAAAGCCCATGTCGCCGGTACACAGCAGAACTTTGCGGTACGGCAGATTCAGCAACTGAAGCACTTTTTCTGCATGACCGGTAAGTTCTTCCAGAGCATCCATCGATTCTTCCGGACGAACAATCTGTACCATCTCGACCTTGTCAAACTGGTGCATACGGATCAGACCACGGGTATCACGACCGTAAGACCCGGCCTCTGAACGGAAGCAAGGCGTGTGCGCCGTCATTTTCAGTGGCAGAGATTCTTCTTCAAGAATTTCATCACGTGTCAGGTTGGTCAGTGGAACTTCAGCCGTCGGTATCAGCGCATAGTTGCTGCTGCCCGCTTCTTCACCGAGCGGTTTAGTATGGAACAGGTCTTCGCCAAATTTCGGCAACTGACCAGTACCGTACAACGTTTCCTGGTTGACCAGATACGGTACGTACGTTTCCAGATAACCGTGCTGTTCGGTGTGCAAGTCCAGCATGAACTGGGACAGTGCGCGATGCATACGGGCGATTTGCCCTTTCATCACTACAAAACGCGCACCGGTCAGCTTAACAGCCGCGGCAAAATCAAGACCACCGGCCATTTCGCCCAGCGACACGTGATCACGGACAGTGAAATCGTACTGACGCGGCGTACCCCAGCGGCTCACTTCCTGATTGTCGTTTTCGTCTTTACCAGCAGGTACGGAATCATCAGGCAGGTTCGGAATAGCAGAAGCGATATCACGGATATCATTTTGCAATGCTTCCAGTTCAGCCTTCGCGGCATCCAGCTTCTCACCCAGCGTATTCACTTCCAGACGCAAAGGTTCGATGTCTTCGCCACGGGCTTTTGCCTGACCGATAGTTTTCGATCGTGCGTTACGTTCAGCCTGGAGAGTTTCCGTTTCTACCTGCAAGACTTTGCGGCGTTCTTCCTGAGAACGCAGCGTTTCCACATCGAGTTTAAAACCTCTGCGAGCGAGTTTTTCTGCAACTGCGTCTAGCTCATTACGCAGCATATTGGGATCGAGCATGCTAATCCTGTACGTGTCATTATTGAATGTTATTTTGATGATGCACGCTGACTGAAACGGCAGCGTGTCAAAGAGTTATCACGGGTAACCTTACCGCAACGATAAAGTTAGCGGTAGCGTTTTGTCGGGCTATTTTGATCTTGCTCGGCAAGCCATGCCAGCTTTTCGCCGATCTTGCCTTCAAGCCCGCGTGACGTCGGGTAATAATACTGCGTACGGGCCATTTCAGGTGGGAAATAATCTTCGCCAGCCGCGTAGGCGTTGGGTTCATCATGTGCATAACGATACTCCGCACCTAACCCCATTTCTTTCATCAGCTTGGTCGGCGCATTACGCAGATGTTCCGGAACATCGTAATCCGCCATTTCGCGCGCATCGCGCATCGCCGATTTGAACGCGGTATAAACAGCATTACTTTTCGGCGCACACGCCAGATACACAATGGCCTGAGCAATCGCACGCTCACCTTCCGCCGGACCGACGCGGGTGAAACAATCCCAGGCAGAAATGGCGACCTGCATACCGCGCGGATCCGCATTGCCGACATCTTCTGAGGCAATCGCCAGCAAACGGCGCGCCACATACAGCGGATCGCCGCCAGCAGTGATGATTCTGGCATACCAGTAAAGTGCGGCATCAGGCGAGGAGCCACGGACTGATTTATGCAACGCAGAGATTAAATCGTAAAAACGATCGCCTTTATTATCGAAACGCGCACTGCGCTCACCGGCTATTTCCGTGAGCAATTCTGGCGTTAACGTCCGGTAACCTTTGCCGTCAATTTCGGCCATATCGGCCATCATCTCAATACTATTCAAAGCACGGCGCGCGTCACCATTTACCAGTTCCGAAAGCATACGGCGGGTTTCCGGCGGGACACGGATTTTTTCATTGGCATAACCGCGCTCAGCGTTGGTCAGTGCCTGATCGATCACTTTCTCAATATCTTCCGCTGTCAGTGATTTGAGCAGATAAACACGTGCGCGGGAAAGCAATGCGGAATTGAGTTCGAACGAAGGGTTTTCAGTCGTCGCACCAATGAACGTTATGGTGCCGTCTTCTATGTGCGGCAGGAAAGCATCCTGCTGACTTTTGTTGAAACGATGGACCTCATCAACGAACAAAATCGTACGACGCCCGGCATCACGATTCTGTCGGGCACGTTCAATCGCTTCACGGATATCTTTCACGCCTGATGTGACCGCCGAAATACGCTCAACATCGGCATTAGCATAGCGGCCAATCAGTTCTGCCAGCGTTGTTTTCCCGGTACCCGGCGGCCCCCACAAAATCATCGAATGCAGCTGCCCTGCTTCAATCGCCCGCGGCAGAGGTTTGCCTGGCGCTAACAGATGCTGCTGCCCGATATATTCAGCAAGGGTTACTGGCCGCATACGGGCGGCCAGTGGCTGGAATTCGTTTTGGGAAAAATCGAGTGACAGATTACTCAAACTAACCTCACTGACGCTGGTCATCCACCGTCACACCCTTAGGTGGAGTAAATTTAAATTTAGCATCATCTACAGCCGCATTTTGCTCGCCCTTCAGGGTATAAGCACTTTTTTGGCCGTCCTGCTCAACCGCAGTAAAACTTTTGATGGTGCCGGTCGGCGTGACTGTGATTGCGAATTGCTTCAGATTGCCCGTAGAAGCTTTTGGCGTTAATTCAAAATCATCGCCTTTCTGCTTCACGTTGTATTTAGCCCAGTCGCTGCTGTCGTTACGGGTGATCAGCATGAACGGCGTATTGCCGGTCGCGTTTTTCAGCCAGGTCGCCGTGACCTGCTCAACGAACGGGTTGTAGAACCACAAGGTTTTGCCGTCAGAAACCAGAATGCTTTCATCTGGCGTCGTCATATGCCAGTTAAACAGGTTCGGACGTTTGATCCAAAGCTGACCTTCGCCCTGCTGGACGGCTGCACCATCATCGCTTGTGACAGTCTGAGTGAAGCTGGCGTGGAAAGTATTGAGTTTGCCCAGACGGGATTTGAGATCACTGCTGGCGTCCGCTAATACGGAAGCGGAGGTAAATGCGGTCAGTAAACACCCTACCATTAACAATTTTTTCATTCTTATACTTACCTCAGAAATCCATAAACTTCAGACGATGCCTTTTACACAGGCAAAAGACGTATGGTGCGAACTTTATCCGAGGCAGCGCTCCGGTGGTAGCTCAATCATCTGAAAAACATGTGTTTTACGCATCTTTGCAAATATCCTTCATCATTCGAACTACCTCTGCGTTGGCTGCCTTCTATCACCCCAGTCACCTAGTAAGCTAAGCTCCTGGGGTTCGGTCAGTACCGCCCTGACTCAGCCCGAATGACTGTGGACATTAATTTTGGAAGGATTTACTCATGCGATGGCGGTGCCAGTACTTCACGGTTGCCGTTATGACCCGGCGTACTGACAATGCCCTGCGCTTCCATTTGTTCAACGATACGTGCCGCGCGGTTGTAACCAATACGGAACTGACGCTGAACGCCTGAAATTGATGCACGACGTTTGTCGACGACGAATGCCACAGCCTGATCAAACAGAGCATCAAGCTCTTCATCACCGTCCAGACCTAAACCGCCACCTTCACCATCGTCACCACCGGAAACAATGCTTTCGATGTATTTCGGACGACCGCGGGCTTTCCAGTCCTGAACTACCGCATGAACTTCCTGGTCACGGACGAACGCACCGTGAACACGCACCGGAATCGAGGAGTTTGGCGCCATGTACAACATGTCCCCCATTCCTAACAGGGATTCAGCACCGCCCTGATCCAGAATGGTACGGGAGTCGATTTTACTCGACACCGTAAAGGCAATACGGGTCGGGATGTTCGCTTTAATCAGACCGGTGATCACATCGACAGAAGGTCGCTGCGTCGCCAGAACCAGGTGAATACCTGCGGCACGGGCTTTCTGGGCCAGACGCGCGATCAGTTCTTCTACCTTTTTACCGACGGTCATCATCAGATCGGCAAACTCATCGACCATCACCACGATAAACGGTTCTTTTTGCAGGTATGGCGGCTCAGCAGCCATGCCATCACCCGGCTTCCAGAATGGATCAGGAATTGGACGTCCCATCGCTTCCGCTTCCAGAATTCGTTCGTTATAGCCCGCAAGGTTACGTACACCCAGCGCCGACATCAGTTTATAGCGACGTTCCATCTCGCCGACACACCAGCGCAGCGCATTGGCTGCATCTTTCATATCGGTGACGACTTCAGTCAGCAAATGCGGAATGCCTTCATATACCGACAACTCGAGCATTTTCGGGTCAATCATAATGAAGCGCACATCTTCCGGCTTGGATTTGTAAAGCATACTCAGGATCATGGCGTTAACGCCGACAGACTTACCGGAACCGGTCGTACCGGCCACCAGCAAGTGAGGCATTTTCGCCAAATCGGCAATAACCGGCTCACCCGAAATATCTTTACCCAGCACAATCGTCAGCGGAGACGTACTTTCTTTGAATTTCGCACAGTCCAGCACCTCCCGCAGATACACGGTCTGACGTTTCTTGTTTGGCAATTCCAGGCCGACATAAGGCTTACCGGGAATAACTTCCACGACACGCACCGCAACGGCTGACAATGAACGTGCAAGGTCACGCGAAAGGTTAGAAATACGCGCGGCTTTAACGCCCGGCGCCAGATCCAGTTCGAAACGTGTAATGACCGGACCCGGTAATTTGCCGACGACGTCTGCTTTGATGCGGTAATCATTCAGGCGGGCTTCGATAAGGTTACCCATCTGTTCCAGCGCGAACTCGTCCACAGGTTCCGCTTCCGCCGGAGGCGATGTCAGCAAATCCAGTGATGGCAGCGGCGTAGTCGGTTTCACCAGCGGCTGTTCATTACGCATCAGGAACGGGTGGATCAGGCTGTCCATGTCAGGCTGCGCCGATGGCGATGACTGACGTGGCGCTTCATATTCCTGCGCATGTTGAACCGGTTCCGAAGCCCCAGCGCGCTGATAAGGTTGCTGAGCAAACGCGGCAGGTTGCGGTTCTTCTTCCGCTTGGGCTGACAACGTGAACAATGGCTCAGACGGCGTATCGTCCACCAGATCAGCCATTGGCGAGAAGCTGAAAGCATCGTGCTGACTGAGTTTCATCGCGGCAGCAGCAAAATCATCGGCAGGAGAATGGGAAATTTCTTCCTGATTATTTTGCGAATGATGATGCTGAACCAGACCGCTTTGCGGCTCGACTTCTTGCTGATAACGAGCCTGCTCGCGCGCAGCGAAAGCACTGCGTAATTCAGCTTCCTGCAAGGCGGCTTCAGCGTCCGGTTCACTTTCAGTCACCGCATCGCCGTAACGCTCTTGCTGCTGTTCGGCAAACGCCTGCTGCAATGCGGCTTCCTGCCTGGCTTCCTCGTCGGCCTGAGCCAGAGGATCGTTATGCCAGATTTCCTGCCCGGTATTTTGCTGGGCCGCAGCTTGCGCGTTTTCCTGTTGTTCGGCCATACGCTGAGACGGCAATTTAATGCCGTACGACGCCAGCTCGCGACGCGTTGGAATACGCACCGGATTTGGACGCGGCAATTCTGGGCCAAACCCTTTTTTCACCTGCGGATTTTCATCACTCACAGCGCTGAAAGCAGGCATAAAGGTATTGGTTGCAGAAGATGCCGCAGACTGCCCTGCCTGAGCCAGCCCCGTAGCAAGTGCAGCCGTAGCAGCGACGCTGGCGGCCTGCGCGGCATCGGGTACCGGCGAACTGAAATCAAACGGTGAACGGCTGGGTTCAACGGCTGTTTGCCAGTTCCCGAGACTCGGGCCATCTTCCTGATTGCGCTCAACCGGCGCAGGAGAAGGTGATTGCTGTACCGGCTGCGGATGGCGCGGCACCGGCGTTTCTTCCGGGATTTCGAAATTATAGAGCGGCGGCGCCGTTGAAACCGGCGTAGACGGATAGGGTGAAATCTCAGCCACCGGCGGTTCTGCAGCATAAGGATCAGCTGCTGGCGCTGGTGTCACGACCGAAGCCGGTTCAGCGACTGCCGCGGCTGTTTCAGGAACAGCAAAAGAAACAGGAGCAGAAGCTGCTGGTGCTTGTGCTGCTGGATGCTCATTAACTGAAGGCGCAGAGAACAGCACGTCATCGTCATCGGTTTCCGCAGTCGCTGCGGAAGCCGCAGGGATCGCCGCTGCACCTGCGACGACAGGAGCAACTTTAGCTACCGGTTTGGCTTCGTCGTCTTCGAGTAACGGATCGTCGTGCTCGTCGTAGTCATAATCATCGTCACGACGGGAACGGTTGGTCACGATGTTGGTGACACCGAGCACGGCACCGCCAATTTTCTCGGCAATGGTCAGCCATGACCAGCCGGTAAACAGTGTCAGTCCGGCTGCCCACACACATAACAACACCAGCGTCGCACCCACGTTGTTGAAATACGGCGTCATCGCTGTACTCAACAAACTGCCGATGACACCACCGGAAGCGAAGTAGTAAAGGTCATCAATATTGACTGATGCCAGACCACAAGACGTGACAATGAGCGCCAGCGTCCCGATAAGGCGCAGCGAAAGGGCAAAATAATCGACGAAATCCTGTTTATCCCGCTGACGAAACGCCGCCCAGCAGAGGCATAGAATAATTGGGGGAATAGCGTAACCAAATACGCCAAAGATGAAGAACAGCGTGTCAGCCATCCAGGCTCCCACACCACCGCCCCAGTTATGAATTGGCCCATGCCATGCGGTCTGAGACCAGCTTGGATCAGAGGGGTTAAAACTCACCAATGCCGCCATTAAATAAGCAGCAAAAATCGCTACCACCACCAGCAAAGCCTCCAGAAGACGGCGACCATTGCTCAGCTTTTTAAGGGTAACTTCTTTATCTTCTGTATATTCCTGGCTCAAGAAAGGCTCTCCAGGTTCCTGTGAACTGAGAAAAAGCAACAGCGCCGAGAGTCCCCGGCGCCATAGCTGTATAGATACACAGGAGTGTAGCTAAAATTACAAGGTTTTGCACCTGAACAATTACCGGGTTTTGATGACCAGGCGATTTGTCTGTTTTACTTCTTCCATGACCACATAGGTTCGGGTGTCGTTAACACCTGGAAGACGAAGTAATGTCTCACCTAACAGCTTACGGTAGGCGGACATGTCAGGTACGCGGGTTTTCAACAAATAGTCGAAGTCCCCTGAAACCAAGTGACACTCCTGAATATCTTCGAGTTTTTGTACTGCCGCGTTAAATTGCTCAAACACATCCGGCGCGCCACGGTTGAGGGTAATCTCAACAAACACCAGCAACGAGGCATCCAGATAATGCGGGTTAAGCAATGCGGTATAACCATTGATGAAGCCCTGACGTTCCAGACGACGAACGCGCTCCAGACATGGAGTTGGAGATAATCCCACACGTTTGGAAAGCTCGACGTTTGAAATCCGGCCATCCTTTTGCAATTCGTTGAGGATGTTACGGTCAATACGGTCGAGATCTTTTCCCGGACGTTTTTTGTTGTCTACCATTATTATTGTCTCTCTGCTGTCCTTCCCTGCACCTGCCATACCCCAGCCAACTTCAATGTCTAAGGGTTGTCCCAAGCGAAGACCCGATTATTAAGGTTTACGCATCCCAAAGCCGCGTTGATCCCCTGTCAAAAGGAACACGACCGTAAAACGGATACTCAAAAGAAATAACCCTGCGAAATTAATAGATTGCATACAGCCAACCTGATTCACTAAACCCTGCTGCAACAAAAACGCAAAAAAGCAAGACCAGAACGGGTCCGGTAGCAGCCAATTGCATAAATTCAAGTCACAGACAGGCAGTTAATTTCTTCTTCCCCTGATGTTTTCGCAAATGCACAGCGGATTGTCAAAGTAAAAGAAGCAAAATCAGAAGAACGTGCCAACCTGAAAAGCTGATCCCCCCTTTTTAGCTGTCTTTTCTCTTTGGACAATAACAACTCAGTGCGCGAAATAATTCAGCCAAAACCCCACAACCTGCCGTGAATTGTGACTAAAAGACCGCACTCTGTTAAACAACATTCACAGCGACTGACATCACCGCCGTTGTTTTTCACGCTGTTCATCAAACAGTTAAGTGTCTGATAATCAGCAAAGGAAACCTTTTTACCCGTGTTTCTCTGTAAAAACTATCAGACAAATCGTTAACAACATCTGAGTTTGCTTTTTTTACTGCGCCGTTTTCCCTACAATCGGTCTATCGCTTGTCGCTACCGCGGAGATGAATTACGCATGAGTACGGTTAAACACAGTAAATTATTGATTTTAGGTTCTGGTCCGGCGGGTTATACCGCAGCAGTTTATGCAGCACGCGCCAACCTTAATCCGGTGTTGATTACCGGTGTTGAAAAAGGCGGTCAGCTGACCACAACCACCGAAGTCGAAAACTGGCCGGGCGATCCGGAAGGTCTGACAGGTCCGGGTCTGATGGAACGTATGCATGAACATGCGACCAAATTTAATACCGAGATTATTTTCGACCACATTAACAAAGTCGAATTGCAGAACCGTCCGTTCCGCCTCACCGGCGACAGCGCGAATACACCTGTGACGCACTGATCATCGCCACCGGCGCATCCGCACGTTATATCGGTCTGCCTTCTGAAGAAGCGTTCAAAGGTCGCGGCGTTTCTGCCTGCGCCACCTGTGATGGTTTCTTCTACCGTAATCAAAAAGTCGCAGTGGTTGGCGGCGGGAATACCGCAGTTGAAGAAGCGCTTTATCTGGCGAACATTGCCTCTGAAGTACACCTGATCCACCGTCGCGACAGTTTCCGTGCCGAAAAAATTCTGGTTGACCGTCTGAATGACAAAGTGGCCAGCGGTAATATTGTTCTGCACACCCATAAAACTCTGAACGAAGTGGTCGGCGATCAGATGGGTGTTACCGGCGCGAGCTTGCTCGACGTGCGCACTGACGAGAAATCACAGGTGGATGTTGCCGGTGTATTCATCGCTATCGGTCACAGCCCGAACACCGGCATTTTCGAAGGCCAGCTGGAACTCAAAGACGGCTACATCAAAGTGCAGTCCGGTTCCCACGGCAATGCGACACAAACAAGTATTCCGGGTGTTTTCGCCGCAGGCGATGTCATGGACCATATCTACCGTCAGGCGATTACGTCTGCCGGAACCGGTTGTATGGCCGCGCTGGATGCCGAACGCTATCTGGACGGTTTATCGCAAGCACCGGATTTGTAAGCATCTCCCCTTCTGTTTGCCCTTAAAAAGAGGCGGCGTGATTGCCGCCTTTTTCATATTTTCAGTTTGCGGTCTGAGCATGTAACATAAGCGCCCTCCCATCCGGATTGCTGCACAGACTGAAGCCTGATGAATAAAACACGACAACAAGAACTTACCCGCTGGTTAAAACAACAAAGCTCCCGCGCCAAAGGCTGGATCCGTCTGTCTATGATGCTGGGTCTGCTTTCTGGTTTACTGATCCTCGCACAGGCCTGGCTGATGGCCGGATTACTGCACAGCCTGATCATCGAGCACACTCCGCGTGATGCGCTGCTGCAAAGTTTCCTGTTAATGGCACTGACCTTTGTGTTGCGTGCCGTCGTGACCTGGCTACGTGAACAGGTGGGCTTTATCTGCGGACGCGTTATCCGCCAGGAAATGCGCAAACTGGTGCTGGATCGTCTGGAAAAACTGGGGCCTGCATGGATCCAGGGCAAACCGGCGGGCAGCTGGGCCAGCATCATTCTTGAACAAATCGAAGATATGCAGGATTACTATTCCCGCTATCTGCCACAAATTGCACTTGCCGGTATTATTCCACTGCTGATTTTAGTCAGCGTCTTCCCGATTAACTGGGCCGCAGGGCTGATCCTGCTGGTTACCGCACCGCTGATCCCGCTGTTTATGGCGCTGGTCGGAATGGGTGCGGCAGATGCTAACCGCCGCAACTTTGTCGCGCTGGCGCGTCTTAGCGGAAACTTCCTCGACAGTCTGCGCGGTCTGGATACACTTCGCCTGTTCCACCGCGGCACGGCAGAAATCGACCAGATCAAACGCTCAACGGAACACTTTCGCGCACGCACAATGGACGTTCTGCGTCTGGCCTTTTTATCTTCCGCAGTCCTGGAATTCTTCGCTTCCATCTCCATTGCGGTTGTCGCGGTGTACTTCGGTTTCTCTTATCTCGGCGAACTGAACTTTGGCAGCTACGGCACGCCTGTAACCCTTTTCGCCGGTTTTCTGGTGCTGATACTTGCCCCGGAGTTTTTCCAGCCTCTGCGTGATCTGGGCGCGTTTTATCACGCCAAAGCGCAGGCCGTCGGCGCAGCAGAAAGTCTGGTGACGTTCCTGAGTGCTGAAAGTGCCGATATGGGTGACGGTGACCAGAATTTCCCGGCCGGTAAAACGGTGGAACTGGAAGCCCGCGATCTGATTATTCAGTCGCCACAGGGTAAAACGCTGGCCGGTCCGCTGACCTTCAGTATTCCGGCAGGACAACGTATCGCCATCGTCGGCCTGAGCGGTGCGGGTAAAAGTTCATTGCTAAACGCCCTGCTCGGCTTCCTGCCGTATCAGGGTTCCGTTACCGTCAGCGGTATGGAACTGAAATCATTACGCAACGATGAATGGCGTAAACAGCTGAGCTGGGTCGGCCAGAACCCACATCTGCCCGAACAAACCCTGCGTGCCAACATTCTGCTCAATCAGCCGGATGTCAGCGATGAACAGCTTCAGTCTACCATCGACCGTGCGTATGTGAGTGAATTCCTGCCGCTGTTACCGCAGGGACTGGAAACCGAACTGGGCGACAGCGCGGCGCGTTTATCCATCGGTCAGGCGCAGCGAGTGGCCGTAGCCCGCGCCCTGCTCTCGCCGTGCAGTTTATTACTGCTTGATGAACCCACCGCCAGCCTCGACGCACACAGCGAAAAACGGGTAATGAGCGCGCTGAACGACGCGTCTAAAGCACAAACCTCCCTGCTGGTGACGCATCAGCTGGAAGACACCCGGGACTACGACGAAATCTGGGTAATGGATAAAGGCCTGATCGCCGAGCGCGGCTCCTTCGCGCAACTGGTCGCTCAGGATGGTTTATTCGCCAGCCTGCTTTCTCAGCGGAATAAGGAGCTGTAATCATGAAAATTCTTCTGCCTTATCTCGCGCTGTATCGCCGTCACTGGTTCCGACTGTCTCTGGGCATCATTCTGGCTATCGTCACTTTACTGGCGAGCATCGGGCTGCTGACGCTTTCGGGATGGTTCCTCGCGGCCTCCGCCGTGGCGGGTATCGCCGGTTTATACAGTTTCAACTACATGCTTCCTGCCGCCGGTGTGCGCGGGGCGGCGATATTTCGTACTGCAGGCCGGTACGCCGAGCGTCTGGTCAGCCACGACGCGACATTCCGCGTGCTCGCACATTTACGCGTGTTTACTTTCACCAAAATCATGCCGCTGTCTCCGGGCGGTATTGCCAGTTTTCGTCAGGCCGAATTACTGAACCGGCTGGTGGCCGATGTCGATACGCTGGATCATTTGTATCTGCGGGTGATTTCTCCGCTGGTAAGTGCGCTGGTGGTGATCCTGCTGGTGACGTTTGGCCTGAGTTTCCTCGATGTGAAACTGGCGCTGACCCTCGGTGCGATCATGCTGGTGCTGATGCTGCTTCTGCCGGTGATTTTCTACCGGGCGGGTAAACCGGCTGGCCGTGAACTGACGGCGCTGCGCAGTGATTACCGCATGCAGCTGACGTCATGGTTACAGGGTCAGTCCGAGCTGGTGGTCTTTGGCGCTCAGCCACGATTCCGCCAGCAACTGAACGATATCGAGCGCCGCTGGATGTTGCGCCAGCAGCAGCAGGCAAAACTGACCGGTTTGTCGCAGGCGATGGTGATTGCAGCAGCCGGTCTGACCGTGACGCTAATGCTGTGGCTGGCCGCGGGTGGCATCAGCCAGTTCCCGCAGCCCGGCGCACTGATTGCTTTGTTCGTATTTACTCCGCTGGCCGCTTTCGAAGCGCTGGGGCCGGTCGCTGCGGCATTCCAGCATCTGGGGCAAGTCATCGCTTCGGCTCAGCGCGTCAGCCAGATTATTGACCAGCCTGCCGACGTAACCTTCCCGACACAAGGTCCTGTTGCCGCTGAACACGTCAGCCTGTCGCTGCAAAATGTGAACTTCACCTATCCCGGACAACCGCTTCCGGTGCTGAAAAACGTCACGCTGGATGTCGGGGCCGGTGAACATATCGCCCTGCTCGGCCAGACTGGTTGTGGCAAATCTACCCTGCTGCAATTGCTGACCCGCGGCTGGGATATCACCAGCGGCACGCTTGAAATCAATGGCCATGCTATCGGTGCCTACGATGAAGCAACGCTGCGTAAGATGATCACCGTTGTCAGTCAGCGAGCACATGTCTTTAACACTACGCTGCGCGAAAACCTGCGCATGGCATCACCGGATTGCACCGATGAGCAGATCGCGGAAGTCCTGAGACAGGTTGATTTACATGTGTTGTTGGAAAATGAAGGCCTGAACGCCTGGCTCGGTGAAGGTGGACGTCAGCTTTCCGGTGGCGAACAGCGTCGTATCGGGCTGGCACGTGCTTTGCTGCATGATGCTCCGCTGTTGTTGCTTGATGAACCGACAGAAGGGCTTGATGCGGAAACGGAACAACATATTTTGGCTCTGCTGCACAAGCATTGTCAGAATAAAACGCTACTCTTAGTGACGCACCGGCTGCACGGTCTGGAAACTTTCGACAGGATTTGCGTCATGGAGGAAGGTCAGATTGTGGAACAAGGTGATCATGCGTCGTTAATTGCTGCACAGGGCCGGTACGCGCGGTTTTTGTCACGTACCTGACGTCGTAGTTGCCAGTTTAGCGGCGGCCCGTGAGTCGCCGGATAAGGAGATCTATGCGGTTAGTAAAGCTTGAGGCCAATTCGGTTAATTTTCCGGATCCTGAAACTGCCTTGCAGGACCCGAATGGCCTGCTGGCTATCGGAGGTGATCTCACCGCCCCTCGCCTGCTTTCCGCGTATCAGTACGGCGTTTTCCCCTGGTTTGAACCGGGAGAGATGATCCTCTGGTGGTCACCCGATCCCCGTGCAATTTTAGTTCCGGATGAACGTCACGTCAGCCGGAGTCTGAAACGTTTCATGCGCAAAATGCCTTTTCGTTTCACACTTAACCAGCAATTTGAAAAGGTCATACGTGCGTGTGCGATGCAGCGTGAGGAAGGTACCTGGATCGGACCGCTGGTTCAGCGCGGTTATCAGGAGTTACACGAAGCCGGACGCGCGCATTCAGTTGAAGTCTGGGAAGGAAATGAACTGGTTGGCGGATTATACGGTGTTTCTGTTGGCGGGTTATTTTGCGGCGAGTCGATGTTCAGTCGCCGTGAAAACGCTTCAAAAGCCGCGCTGATGGTTTTTTGCCAACATTTTTCCCGCAATGGTGGAGAACTGATTGACTGTCAGGTGCTCAACCCTCACACTGCGTCGCTGGGTGCGAGAGAGATCCCCCGCCGCCAATTTTTGCAGCAGTTATCCGAACTTTCGCAACGAGCGTTAGCGCCGGATTGCTGGTTGCCACAAGACTTATCCCCACATGATGAAGACCTGCCGGTGTTCCCGAAGGATAGGGAATAGGTGCGGTCATGGACCATACTTCTTTACATAATGTGGGTTTTTCGGCATTATCTTGCCGGTTAAAAACTATGGTAGTTAGACCTAGAGGATTCGATGGCCAAAGAAGACAACATTGAAATGCAAGGCACCGTACTTGATACGCTGCCAAACACTATGTTCCGCGTAGAATTAGAAAACGGACACGTAGTTACCGCACACATCTCCGGTAAAATGCGTAAGAACTACATCCGCATCCTGACGGGCGACAAAGTCACTGTAGAGCTGACCCCGTACGACCTGAGCAAAGGCCGCATTGTCTTCCGTAGCCGTTAATAAGCGGCTCACTCATCGCTGATTTTCCGGCGATACCTGAGGATACCCTTTTCGCCCTTCCTGCTGTTGCAAGGGCGTTTTGTGGTATCCGCAATCCGGCATTTGTTCCACGATGTATTCCCCTATCCTTTCTGAAATCCCTCACTAATTACTGCAATTAAATAAAGAATTTCGGAAAGAAAAAAGGCGATGTTTTCACATCGCCTTTTGTTTTTTCATCACAGATGAAAATTAATGCACCGCACCTTCCGGTTTTTTCTTCTGCGCACTCATGAAGTGATAAGTGAGCTTGTCAGCCGCTTTATCCAGAGCCACAGAGACGGAACCGCCATCCACCAGTGAACCAAACAGCAGTTCGTTGGCGAGTGGTTTTTTCAGGTTTTCCTGAACGGTACGGGTCATCGGACGCGCACCCATCGCACGGTCGTAGCCTTTCACGGTCAGCCAGTCGCGAGCTTCATCGCTGACTTCGAGAGAAACGCCTTTCGCATCCAGCTGCGCCTGCAGTTCAACGATAAACTTATCGACAACCTGCTGGATAACTTCCGTAGACAGATGGTTGAACCAAATAACGTTGTCGAGACGGTTACGGAATTCCGGCGTAAAGGTACGTTTGATCTCTTCCATCGCATCCGGACTGTTGTCCTGATGAATCAGACCAATCGATTTACGTTCCGTTTCACGCACACCGGCGTTAGTGGTCATTACCAAAATCACGTTACGGAAATCGGCCTTGCGCCCGTTGTTATCGGTCAGCGTGCCGTTGTCCATGACCTGCAACAGCAGGTTGAAGACATCCGGATGCGCCTTTTCGATTTCATCGAGCAGCACCACGGCGTGAGGATGTTTAATCACCGCATCCGTCAGCAAACCGCCCTGGTCAAAGCCGACATAACCCGGAGGCGCACCGATCAGACGACTGACCGTATGACGTTCCATGTATTCCGACATATCAAAGCGCAGCAGTTCGATATCCAGCGCTTTCGCCAGCTGTACCGTAACTTCTGTTTTACCCACACCGGTAGGACCGGCGAACAGGAACGAACCGACAGGCTTGTGATCCTGACCCAGACCGGCGCGGCTCATTTTGATCGCTTCAGTCAGCGCTTCAATCGCAGGATCCTGTCCGAAGACCAGCATTTTCAGACGGTCGCCCAGATTTTTCAGCACATCGCGGTCTGTCGCAGACACAGTTTTTTCCGGAATGCGGGCAATACGCGCCACAACGCTTTCAATATCGCTGACGTTAACGGTTTTCTTGCGTTTGCTGACCGGCATTAACCGGCTGCGCGCGCCCGCTTCGTCGATGACGTCGATGGCTTTGTCCGGCAGATGACGGTCATTGATATATTTGACCGACAACTCAACCGCCGCACGCACCGCTTTCGCGGTGTAACGCACATCGTGATGCGCTTCGTATTTGGTTTTCAGGCCGTTAATGATCTGAACCGTTTCTTCCACGCTTGGCTCAGTAATATCAATTTTCTGGAAGCGACGTGCCAGAGCACGGTCTTTCTCGAAGATATTGCTGAATTCCTGATACGTGGTGGAACCGATCACGCGGATTTTCCCGCTGGAAAGCAATGGTTTGATGAGGTTTGCGGCATCCACCTGACCGCCTGATGCCGCACCGGCACCAATGATCGTGTGAATTTCATCAATAAACAGGATGCTGTTCTTATCCTGCTCCAGCTGTTTCAGCAGAGATTTGAAACGTTTTTCGAAATCACCGCGGTATTTAGTGCCCGCCAGCAACGAACCGATATCCAGAGAATACAGGGTGCAGTCGGCCATCACTTCCGGCACATCGCCCTGCTCGATTCGCCATGCCAGACCTTCGGCAATCGCGGTTTTACCCACGCCGGATTCACCCACCAGCAGCGGGTTATTCTTACGGCGACGGCAGAGCACCTGAATGGCGCGCTCCAGTTCTTTGTCACGGCCAATCAGCGGATCAATACCACCTACACGCGCTAACTGGTTGAGATTAGTGGTGAAGTTCTCCATACGATCTTCCCCCGCCGACTGCTCTTCGTTAACTGGGTTTTCCGCATTGTTTTGCGCCTGGCTGCCCGATTCATCTTTACGGGTGCCATGCGAAATAAAGTTCACCACATCAAGGCGGCTGACGTCATGTTTGCGCAGGAGATAGGCTGCCTGAGATTCCTGTTCGCTGAAAATCGCGACCAGAACGTTAGCGCCCGAGACTTCGCTGCGGCCAGAAGATTGCACGTGGAATACCGCACGTTGCAGAACGCGCTGGAAACTCAGCGTAGGCTGGGTGTCACGTTCCTCTTCACTGGCGGGTAAGGTGGGTGTGGTTTGCTCGATGAAGGCTTCCAGCTCCTGGCGTAATGCCACCAGATCGACTGTACAAGCTTCAAGCGCTTCACGGGCAGCAGGGTTGCTGAGCAACGCCAGCAACAGGTGCTCCACGGTCATAAACTCATGCCGGTGCTCACGGGCTCTTGCGAAAGCCATGTTGAGACTGAGTTCAAGTTCTTGATTGAGCATAGGCACCTCCCAAATAGATTGCCTTAATCAGGCTTTTTCCAGCGTACACAGCAACGGATGCTCATTCTCCTTGGCGTACTCATTTACGTGTGCGACCTTGGTTTCGGCGACTTCGGCTGTATAAACACCGCATATCGCTTTGCCTCTGTAGTGCACCTGGAGCATCAGTTGCGTTGCACGTTCAATATCATAAGAAAAGAACTTTTGCAGAACGTCAATCACAAATTCCATTGGAGTGTAATCGTCGTTGTTTAATATAACTTTATACATAGATGGCGGTTTTACCTCATCCTTTTGCTTATCCGCCGCCAAATGTTCAAAATTTAGCCAGTCTTGATTATTGCCCATTGCCTGTTCATCACCTGTGAAGATCGTATCGGAAGCCAAATACACAAGCATGAAGGCTTTCTGCAGAGCCTCACGCCGTTATTACCGTATTTTACCATCTCTGGCCTCACCTTGCCGCTGCACAAAATGTCTTACGTGCAACAGATAACGCGGATGAAAATTTAACAAAATATGTCAATAGCGTTACCTGCTTCAAACTTTGGTTATCTGCTCCCCCGGGACAAATGCCGTTTCCTTGACGTCTTTCTCTATTCCACTAGAGTGTAAATTCGTGAGCCGGACGGGGTTTAAACCGGCCTGAACAGGCGCTTATCGCCGACGTTCTGGCCTACGTGCTCACTCAACTGGCTTTATCTATTTACTACCAGACTAGTCATGAGAGGGATGTAGAAGCATGCAGACGGGTACGGTTAAATGGTTCAATAATGCTAAAGGCTTTGGCTTCATTTGCCCGCAAAATGGCGGTGAAGACATCTTCGCTCACTACTCCACAATACAGATGGAGGGTTACCGGACTTTAAAAGCCGGCCAGCAGGTCAATTTCGACGTTCATGAAGGCCCAAAGGGGAATCATGCCAGCCTCATTATTCCAGTGGAAAGTGAAGCGGTCGCCTGACCGGTTCAGCATCACGTATCAGATAACACGTCTACTGCAAATGCCGGTCACTCACTGACTGGCATTTTTATTTATGGGGGAGAATGGCTCAGGCTTCAAGCCCTCTTTACGAAAATAAAGTACATTTTTTAGACACCAATTGCTAAGACACGACATAAACAAAATCAAATCTAAACACAATCTCAACAAATCACGTTCAATTTCTCCATACTTTTCCCCGTTGCACAGTCGTTTATGCAGCTCCTGTTGAAATATCGGTAACAAAAACCCGGTTGCAAATAACAGGTAAAGACCATGACGACTCTCCATTATCCTGGCGTAGAAAAAGCCCCGCTTTCAGGCTTGCAGTTGATGAAGGCACTCCTCACCAACCGCATCACGCCGGGGCCGTCCTGGAAATTACCGCGCTATCGCCTTAAATTCCTTTTCCGCACGCTGAAGCAGCCGCGCAGAACGTTTGCACTGCTCGATTATCTGGCGCAGCATCCGCAACGTGATGAAATTCTGTTGGCAATGCCCGGCCTGCCAGCGAAATTACATCGCACCTATCAGGCAGCCAATATCAATCAGGCTCAGGCCCTGAAGCGGATCACCGATCATTACGATATGATCCAGGACTGCCTGCCGGACGCCATTAATCACGGCTATCTGAATAAAAAACCGATGGCGATTGCCACCCTGACCGGTAAAGAAGATCAGCGTTATGCCATCACCTTTAACGCCGTCAGCCGTCTGGATAAAGAAGGCGAAGCGACGCTGTCCTTCAATAATCCGCAGGGAGAACCGATTGCTATCGTGACGTTCTCTTTTATTGAGTATCAGGGTCAGCCGACGCTGTTTATTGGCGCATTGCAGGGGCCGCGCGCCCATGTGGATCACCAGGAAATTCAGACAGCTACTAAAGCCTGCCATGGGTTGTTCCCGAAACGTCTGGTGATTGAAGCGCTGACAACGCTGGCGGATGTAACAGGCATGACGCAACTGATTGCCGTCGGCAACCACACGCATATTTATGAGGATCCGCGTTACAAAAAACGTAAAGGGATGGTGTATGCCGATTACGACAGCTTCTGGGAAACGCTGGATGCCAAACAGGGCGAAGACGGTTATTTCCATCTGCCGCGTCAGATTGCGCACCGCCCGCTGGAAGAAATCGCCAGTAAACGCCGTTCCGAGTACCGCCGCCGTTATCTGCTGTTAGATGACCTGGAAAGCCAGATCCGCCAGACATTCACCAGCGGACACGGCAATCCGGTTACTGTCGCCCAAACTCAGGCTGCTTAATCGGCTCTCCCGCGCGCCAGCCAGGCCACGCGGGAAAACATCTGTCGCAGCAACGGGGGAATCGATGAGGTTCCCCGCAAAGATGCCGCCATCGCCACGTCTATTGCCAGATCCGGCTTCGAACTGCGGTGAACAGCTTTATCAAGAATGCGCCTTGGCGACATTGGCGCGTTATCCGGTATTCCCGCATTCTTGCGGTAAACATCTTCAAAACCCTCGCGATACAAAAAATATTCAATGTCCTGTGCAGGTAAGGCCGTCAGCCGGTAACGCAACGTATCTTCATGGCTTTCCACATTAGCCATCACCGTCGCCGCGTATTTTCGCCCCGCTTCATCACCATCGACCAGCGCATGCCATTCAATACCCATTTGCCGGGCAAAACGCAGCAACGGCTTAAGCCCGCACTGCGCAAACTCAATGACCTTGATCCCTTCAGATTCAAAATGATAACCACATTGCCGCGCCAGCTGATTCAGCAACCAGACTTCCGTTTCCCCTTCAACCAGCAACCAGCAACGGGCGAACAAAGAAGACGGCCGGTTGAAGCGAATATGAAACGCAATGCGGCGGCTGTCTTCCAGACTCAGCCCTTCCGGACCAATGCCATACGCGGCCACGCGACCGGATTCACGCACCAGACGACAAATTTGTTCGACCGGTACCAGGGAAAGCAAATCGCCAGAATTGGTGGTGGTGATCCGCTGCAACGGCAGCTGATCCAGCAGGCCCCACGCCACAGAAAGCATGATCGGATGCAGGCGGGTTTCGGGGTCTTCGATAAGCAACAGCGGTCTGGCATCGGGATGCAACACCACTGATCCTTTAGCCTGTAACAGCGTCGAGAACATGCCAAGCAGCATCACCCGCATACTGCGGCTGTTGGGTTCGGCAATCATACGGTTGATGTTATCCAGAGAACGCCATGCCCGGCGGCTTTCTGCGCGGCCATGACGTTTTTGCTGCCACGGCACACTGTTCGATGTCCCCTGCTCGGCAAAATAATGTTCCAGCAACTGCTGCATCGCCGAAAGCCCGCTGCGCAGTTCGCTGTTTTTCAGCGTCTGCGGGCTGTGGACCAGCTCCCGTGTCAGTTCATCCAGTTGTTTTGCCAGTTCTTCGTTATTAGCCGCCAGCCGTGGCGCCAGTGTTTCACTGCGCAGACGGCGGATAAAACGCGCATCGCGTAAACGTAATACCGGATTGAGGCGGATCAAAGCCTGCGCCAGCGGATCAATCGTCGTCAGATTTAAAGGCTGACCGCTGGACGACAGGAAGCTGCGCAGCGTCATGACGCTGCCATCGTCGTCAAGTTCGCCTTCCAGTCGGTAATAAATCCGGTTGAGTTTGTCAGCACATTTCACCCAAAGCGGTGAGAGTGAATTAAACCGCGGCGACATATGATGACCGGCCTGATTCTCACAGAACGTAAATACCACGTGCAGGTACTGGGATTTGGATTCCTCCTCGCCGGCGGGGAAATAGAAATCCTCTTCTTTAAAGCAGTACAGTTTGGGTTCCGGGGAAAGCAGCAGAGTTAACGCGTCGAGCAGACTGGATTTACCCCAGGCATTCTCACCGATGAGAACGGTGTTGGTCGGAAAGGATTCGCCCTCCCCCTGTCGGGAGGCGCCGGTAATCGATGCGCCACGTTGAGCGGGCTGTGTCAGCGTTAAAGACAGGCGGTTAATCCCGCGAAAACCGACAATATCAATACGTTCCAGATACATCAGACGCCTCCTGTGCGCTCAAAACTTTCCTGAGCATGGCGTTAAAAAATGGTTCAGGTCAAGCGTGCAAAGATATCTCTGCGTGCCGAAGCTGCTTTACAGTCAGATAACTTTTCGTTAGCGTGGCGGGCGGCCTTTTCTGCGCCGCGTTCCACTTATGGGATCTCACTTTTCAGGGACTTTTGCATCATGTATTCCGGGCTGTTAATTATTCTCCTGCCGCTGATCGCCGGCTACCTTATTCCGCTAAAAAACCGGCCCCTGCTGCATATTGTTAATCAGTTGCTGAGCTGGATGGTGTACGTCATCCTTTTCATTATGGGCATCAGTCTGGCTTTCCTCGATAATCTCAGCACAAATTTACTGCTGATTTTCAAATATGCGGCAGTGTGTTTCCTGTGCATTTTTGTGATGAATTACGCTGCGCTGTGGCTGCTTGAACGCCGCCGTCCGTGGAAATCAGAGCACAAACAGGAAAAACTGCCGTCGCGTATTCACATGGCGCTGGAATCGTTGAAGTTATGCGGTGTGGTGATCGGTGGTTTCGCGCTCGGCCTGACCCAATGGCACTGGCTGACCTTCGCCTCGCAGGCAAGCGAAATTGCGCTGTTATTCCTGCTGGCACTGGTCGGTATACAGCTTCGCAACAGCAGCATGACGCTGCGACAGATTATCCTTAACCGTCGCGGAATGATGGTCGGGGTGGTGGTCGCCGTCAGTGCGTTAGCCGGTGGTGCAATCGCCGCGTTATTGCTCGGCCTGCCGCTGAAAACCGGTCTGGCGCTCGCCTCCGGCTACGGCTGGTATTCGCTTTCCGGCATTGTGCTTACCGATTCTTTTGGCCCGGTGATCGGCAGCGCCGCGTTCTTTAACGATCTGGCCCGCGAACTGTGCGCCATTATGCTGATCCCGACGCTGGTGCGTACCAGCCGCTCGACGGCGCTCGGCTTGTGCGGTGCCACGTCAATGGACTTCACCCTGCCGGTGCTACAGCGCAGTGGCGGCCTGGATATGGTTCCGCCCGCCGTCGTTCATGGATTCGTATTAAGCCTGATAGCGCCTGTGCTGATGGCATTCTTCTCCGCCTGACACATGTTTTCCCGCTGCTTTCCGGCAGCGGGCACTCCCCTGTAAAACTTGCGATAAATCAATTCCCCTTCACTTAGTCTTAAAAACCCCTTCATTTCTGTCCCTGCCAGTTTTAGGCTTGCATTAAAACAAGCATTTTAAATGCAACTTTAAAAAGGACCTCATGATGTTTTGTGTGCAATGTGAACAAACAGTCCGTACCCCGGCGGGCAACGGCTGCGCTTATGCGCAGGGAATGTGTGGCAAAACGGCAGAAACCTCTGATTTACAAGACTTACTGGTCGCCGTGCTCGAAGGCCTGTCCGCCTGGGCGCTGACCGCACGAGGCTACGGGATTATCGATGAAGAGATCGACAGCTTCGCGCCCCGCGCCTTTTTCTCCACCCTGACTAATGTGAATTTCGACTCTGACCGCATCGTCGGCTATGCCCGTGAAGCCATTATCCACCGTGAATCTCTGGCCGTGCGTTGCCGCCTGATGGATCCGCAAATCACCGTCAGCCATCCGCTGGCAGCGCTGGAACTGGTCAGCGATAGCCTCCACGAGCTGCAACAACAGGCGCAGCAGTTTGCGCTGAACGGCGACAAAGCGCAGATTGGCGATGACATTCATGGCCTGCGGATGCTGTGTTTGTACGGCCTGAAAGGTGCAGCGGCATACATGGAGCACGCGCACGTTCTGAGTCAGTCTGACCCCGCTATTTACGCCGAATATCACCGTCTGATGGCGTGGCTCGGCACGCAGCCAGCGGACATGGGGGAACTGCTCGCAAACGCGATGGCAATCGGCAAAATGAACTTTGGTGTGATGGAAATTCTGGATAAGGGCGAAACCGATGCCTATGGTCACCCTCAGCCGACCAACGTCAATGTCCGTCCGCTGGCGGGTAAAGCGATTCTGATTTCAGGCCATGACCTGAAAGATTTGCAGATGCTGCTCGAGCAAACCGCCGATACCGGCATCAATATTTATACCCACGGCGAAATGCTGCCTGCCCACGGTTATCCGGAACTGAAAAAATTCCCGCATCTGGCCGGTAACTACGGCAGCGGCTGGCAAAATCAGCAGGTGGAATTCGCGAAATTCCCGGGGCCGGTGGTGATGACGTCCAACTGCATTATTGACCCGAACGTCGGCAACTACGGCGACCGGATCTGGACACGCAGCATCGTCGGCTGGCCGGGCGTCCAGCATCTGGAAGGTGAAAATTTTGCGCCGGTGATCGCGCAGGCCTTGCAGCTTCCGGGCTTCCGTTACAGCGAAATTGAGCAGAAAATAACGGTCGGATTTGGCCGCCAGACGTTGCTCGGCGCGGCGGATACCGTGATTGATCTCGTCGCCGCTAAAAAACTGCGCCATATCTTCCTGATCGGCGGGTGCGACGGCAGCCGCGGCGAGCGCAGCTACTTCACCGATCTGGCACGCAGCGTACCGCAGGATTGCCTGATCATGACGCTGGCCTGTGGCAAATACCGTTTTAACAAACTGGATTTCGGTTCCATCGAAGGCCTGCCGCGCCTGCTGGACGTCGGCCAGTGTAACGACGCCTACTCTGCCATTATTCTTGCGGTCAATCTGGCCGAGAAATTAGGCTGCGGTGTGAATGATTTACCGCTGAGTCTGGTGCTTTCCTGGTTTGAACAAAAAGCTATTGTGATCCTGCTGACGCTGCTGTCGCTCGGCGTAAAAAATATCGCTACCGGTCCGACGGCACCTGCCTTCCTGACCGATAACCTGCTGGCAATCCTGAATGAAAAATTTGGCCTGCGCGCAATCACTTCGGTTGAGCAGGATCTGAAAACCATGCTGCCGGAGTAAACTGAAATGAATTTTCCTTTATTTCCCGATCAGCCGACCGCGCTGTGCCAGAACCGTATGCAGGTGTATTCCGTCACGCAGGAAACACCGGATGTCCGCACGCTGTCGCTGATAAATCACGATGTGTATCCGTATCGTCCCGGCCAGTTTGCGCTGGTCAATATCCGTCAGAGTGGCGACGTACAGCGCGCATATACGCTGTCTTCCACTCCGGGCCAGAGCCGTTTTATTCAGCTGACGGTGCGCCGCATTGAAGGAGGCGCAGGTTCAGAGTGGCTGAATGAGCAGGTAAAACCCGGTGATTATCTGTGGCTGAGTGACGCGCAAGGGGAATTCACCTGCGATACGGAACAGCCCTTGCTCTTACTGGCTGCAGGTTGCGGAGTGACGCCGGTGATGTCGATCACGCGCGATGTTCTGGCACATCATCCGGCGCAAAGCGTACAGGTGTTTTACAGCGTGCGCAGCCCGCAGGACATTATCTTTGCCAGCGAATGGCAGCAGCTGGCGGCGCGCTATCCGCAACTGAATCTGACCCTTCTTGCTGAAAATGGTGCACTGCCGGGGCAAATCGCAGGGCGTCTGAGTCAGGATTTACTGCAAAGCCGGGTGCCGGATATTAAGACACGACGCGTGATGATTTGTGGCCCCGCGCCCTATATGCAACTGGCGGGTGACTGGGCAAAAGAACTCGGTGTGGCGGCGGGCAACATCGTCAAAGAGCAATTTCAGGCGATTGAAACCGTGGTATCTGCCGATCAGCAACTGACGCTGACACGCCTGATGCCGTTACAGAATTACCGCGTTCCGGTGGGAACGACATTGCTGGCTGCCATGGAACAGCATAGTTTGCCGGTCACCGCTGCCTGCCGTGCAGGCGTCTGCGGCAGTTGTAAAACCCGGATACTTTCCGGCGATTATCAGACCACCAGCCGCATGACGCTGACCGATGAAGAAGTCGCCCAGGGTTATGTGCTGGCCTGTAGCTGTCAGCTTCAGGGTGACGTCACCCTCGCCTGATCACACATTAACTCACTGCCCGCACATGACTTTTTACAGTCTTCGCGGGCAGATTTACAAATCTTCACCTCCCTACCCCGCATATTTTTGTATGGTTTAAGGCTGAACATTCAAGGATGTAATCAGTGGACTATGCTTAATCCACTTATTTGAAAATTAGCCCTAAATCATTCGAGTTGGATCAAGGCGGCAACTGAGTGAATTCCCGGGAGCATACATAAGTATGTGACCGGGGTTCGCGAAAGCAGCCTACGCAGAGGCAGCTCGAAGGATGACGGGCGCACCGGAGGGACTATGAAACAAAGCGTAGCAGCATACCTGGCGAAAACTCTTGAAGCAGCAGGCGTAAAAAGGATCTGGGGCGTCACCGGCGACTCCCTGAACGGGCTCAGCGACAGCCTGAACCGCATGGGGACTATTGAATGGCTGGGCACGCGCCATGAAGAAGTCGCCGCCTTTGCCGCCGGTGCCGAAGCACAAATTACCGGTGAACTGGCGGTGTGCGCCGGTTCCTGCGGGCCCGGCAACCTGCATCTGATCAACGGTCTGTTCGACTGCCACCGTAATCATGTTCCGGTGGTGGCGATTGCCGCGCATATTCCGTCGAGCGAAATCGGCAGCGGCTATTTTCAGGAAACCCATCCGACAGAATTATTCCGCGAATGCAGCCACTACTGCGAGCTGATCAGTAATCCCGAACAGTTGCCGCAGGTGCTGGCGATTGCCATGCGCAAAGCCATTCTCAACCGTGGCGTGTCCGTGATTGTGCTGCCAGGCGACGTGGCGCTTAAACCTGCGCCGGAAGACGCCAAAATCAGCTGGTATCCGCCGGTACTGCCTAAAGTCACACCACAGCCGACCGAACTGGAAAAGCTGGCCGAACTGCTGAACGGTTCGACGAACATTACGATGATGTGCGGCAGCGGTTGTGCGGGTGCGCATGACGAAGTGATTAAGCTGGCTGAAACCCTGAAAGCGCCTGTCGTCCATGCACTGCGCGGTAAAGAACATATCGAATGGGACAATCCGTACAGCGTCGGGATGACCGGTCTGATCGGATTTTCTTCCGGTTACCACGCCATGCTCAATGCCGACACGCTGATCCTGCTCGGCACGCAATTCCCGTATCGGGCGTTTTATCCGACCGATGCCAAAATCATTCAGATTGATATCAATCCGGGCAGCATCGGCGCGCATTGTCACGTGGATATGGCGCTGGTCGGCGACATCAAATCTACCCTGACCGCCCTGCTGCCGCAGTTGCAGGTGAAGAACGAACGCAAATTCCTCGACAAGGCGCTGAAGCATTACGAAGAGGCACGTAAAGATCTCGACGGGCTGGCCACGCCGAACGACAAGCAGGCCATTCACCCGCAATATCTGGCGCAGCAAATCAGCCGCTTTGCTGCTGCCGATGCGATTTTCACCTGCGACGTCGGTACGCCGACCGTGTGGGCATGTCGTTATCTGCAAATGAACGGCCAGCGCCGTTTGCTCGGTTCCTTCAACCACGGCTCAATGGCGAACGCCATGCCACAGGCAATTGGCGCGCAGGCCATCGACCGTTCGCGTCAAGTCGTTGCGCTGTGCGGTGACGGCGGTTTCGCGATGCTGATGGGGGATTTCCTGACGCTGGCGCAGCAAAAGCTGCCGGTGAAAATCATCATTTTCAACAACAGCGTGCTGGGCTTTGTGGCGATGGAAATGAAGTCAGGCGGTTACCTGACTGACGGTACCGAACTGAAAAACCCGGATTTCGCCGCCATTGCCGAAGCCGCGGGTATCAAAGGGATCCGTGTCGAGAAAGCGTCTGATATCGATACTGCTTTGCAGGATGCCTTCGCCTACGAAGGGCCGGTACTGATTGACGTGATCACCGCCACCGAAGAACTGGCAATGCCACCGCAGATTAAATTCGAGCAGGCAAAAGGTTTCAGCCTTTACATGCTGCGCGCAGTGATCAGCGGCCGCGGCGACGAAGTGGTCGATCTGGCAAAAACCAACTGGCTGCGATAACCCTGACAGGGCTATAGTGCATGATTAGACAAACTCTCATATGCAGCCCTAAATAGTCCGGATTGAAGTAAGGCGACAAGTTTGCGAGTCCCCGGAAGCTTAGATAACTAAGTGACCGGGGTGAGTAAACGCAGTCAACGCATCAGCAATTCGAGGTATGTCGGGCATTCACCCAGAAGGAAGCCACGTTGATCGACTTACGCAGTGATACCGTAACCCGCCCCAGTGAAGCTATGCGTCAGGCCATGGCCAGCGCTGAAGTCGGCGATGATGTCTACGGCGATGACCCAACGGTAAACGCTTTACAGGACATGGCGGCAACACTTTGCGGCAAAGAAGCCGCGCTGTTTTTACCGACCGGAACGCAGGCCAATCTGGTGGCGTTACTGACGCACTGCCAGCGTGGCGAAGAATATATTGTCGGCCAGAAAGCCCACAACTATATGTATGAAGCAGGCGGCGCAGCGGTACTCGGCAGCATTCAGCCGCAGCCTCTGGACATGGACGCCGACGGTTCTATTCCGCTGGATAAAGTGGCCGCAGCCATCAAACCCGATGATATCCATTTCGCGCGTACCCGCCTGCTGAGCCTGGAAAACACGCACAGCGGCAAAGTGCTTCCGCTGGATTATCTGCAAAAGGCCTACGCGTTCACCCGTGAAAAAGGACTGGCATTGCATATCGACGGCGCGCGCATTATGAATGCGGCCGTAGCGCAAAACGTTGAACTGCGTGAAATTACACAGTATTGCGACACGCTGACCATTTGCCTGTCGAAAGGTCTGGGTGCGCCGGTTGGCTCACTGCTGGTCGGCAGCAAAGAGTATATCCAGCGTGCTAACCGCTGGCGCAAAATGACCGGCGGCGGTATGCGTCAGTCGGGCATTCTGGCAGCGGCGGCGATTTATGCGCTGGAAAATAACGTCGCACGTCTGAAAGATGACCAAGACAATGCGCAGTGGCTGGCAGAAGAACTAAGCAAAATCGGCGTTGAAATCGCAGAGCCCGGTGCGCAAACCAACGTGCTCTACATCAAACAAAGCGCGGAACTGGCTGCTAAAATGGGCCCGTGGATGCGCGAGCGCGGCGTGATCATCAGCGCAGGTCCTGTGACCCGCGTGCTGACGCACATCAATATCAGCCGTGAAGACCTGCAAAAAGTGGTCACGTTGTGGCAGGAATTCCTGCACCAGCACGCCTGATAGTCCGTTATGTCTGCGGCGGTAACCTGCGGGTTATCGCCGTACTTTCTGAATTCTCTCCCTACACTGACTGAGCAAATGGAAATGCCAATCTCGACACAAACTGGCCGGGTCGTCATTCTCGGTGCCAGCGGATATATAGGACAACACCTTACCGCCCACCTGAGCAGGAATGGTTTTCAGGTGACGGCAGCCGCACGCCGGATAGAGTGGCTGCAACAGCAAAAATGGCCGCATGTGCGCTGCTGTTTTGCCGATGTTTATCAGAGTAAAACACTGGCCGCTGCCTTTGAAGGCGCTGACGTGCTGGTGTATCTGGTTCACGCCATGACGGAAGATGATGACCTTCTGGAGAAAGAGCGGCAGGCGGCGCAGCATACCCTGCTGGCACTGAAAGACTCTCAGATAAAGCACATCGTTTATCTCGGTTCGATGCAGCCTGAAGACAATCACTCCCCGCATTTACAGGCCAGAAAACTGACCGGTGATTTACTGCGCATGAGCAATATTCCAGTGACCGAGCTGCGCACCGGCATTGTCATTGGCGCGGGTTCAGCGGCGTTCGAAGTGATGCGTGACATGGTCTATAACCTGCCGGTACTGACGCCACCTCGCTGGGTGCGTTCAAAATCCTCACCGGTTGCGCTGGAAAATCTGCTCAATTATTTACAGGGCATGGTGACATTACCGGCCACCGGGAACCGTATTCTGGAAGCCGCCGGGCCGGAGTACATCAGCTATCAGACGTTGTTTGAACGCTTTATCGCCATGAGCGGAAAACGCCGCTGGCTGATCCCCATTCCCCTGCCGACTTCTTTTGTTTCGGTGTATTTTCTTAGTCTGATCACGTCTGTTCCGACGTCGCTCGCAAAGGCACTGATCCAGGGGCTGAACCATGATTTGCCCGCCGACAGCGCAGAATTGCAAAGATTGATTCCCCAGGATCTTATCTCAATTGATGACGCGATCTGCAGCACGCTTGAGCAGGAACAAAAGCAGGTGATGGATTCACCGGACTGGGGATATGATCCGGATGCCCGTGCGCGCTGGCGTCCCGGTTACGGTTATTACCCGAAGCAAGCCGGTTTCACGCTGGAAACGTCCGCCTCAAAAGCCTCGCTTTGGAAAGTCGTGCAGCAACTTGGCGGTCAGGAAGGCTATTTTTATGCCAACGGATTATGGAAAACCCGCGCGCGCATGGACGATCTACTCGGCGGCGGTGTGAAATACGGTCGTCCGGATCGGGATTTCCTGAAAATTGGCGATAAAATTGATGGCTGGAAAGTGATCGGGCTGAAACCTCAGCGCGAACTGGCGTTGCTGTTCGGCATGAAAGCGCCAGGTTTGGGGCGTCTGACCTTCACCATCACCGATAATGGTGAAAGCCGCAGTCTGGATGTTCGTGCGTGGTGGCACCCTGCCGGATTCAGCGGTCTGCTGTACTGGTTCAGTATGATGCCCGCTCATCAGTTTATTTTTCGTGGCATGGCAAAGCGTATCGCCAGCCTGGCCCGTCAGAAAGATCGTTGCGGACGCTAAAGGGGGTTAATTAATCCGCTTTCGCACACAGCTTGCACCCTTTCTCATTGCAACCCGCACAATTTCACGAAAGAATGGCCCCCTTATTGCTCAGGGGTGCCAGAACTCCGACGCAGCAGACATTTTTTCTCTATTTCTGAAGGCATTGGCCTGTATATGAAGGTTTTGGTTACCGGCGCGAGCAGCGGTTTAGGGCGTAACGCTGTCGAGTTTCTGCGAAATAAAGGCATTAAAGTCAGAGCGACAGGCCGTAATGCCGCTATGGGCTCACTTTTGCAGAAAATGGGCGCAGAATTTATTCATGCCGATCTCACCACGCTTATCTCTTCGCAGGCGAAAGCGCTGCTGGCCGATATCGATACCGTCTGGCACTGTTCGGGGCTGATGTCGCCCTGGGGCAGCGAACAGGAATTCGAACTGGCGAATGTGCGCGCGACGCGACGTCTGGGCGAGTGGTCTGCGGCATATGGCGTGGAAAACTTCGTCCATATTTCATCGCCGGCCATCTATTTCGATTTCCATCATCATCGGGACATTCAGGAAGACTTCCGTCCGCACCGTTTTGCCAACTCTTTTGCGCGCAGTAAAGCCGCCGGTGAGCAGGTGATCCACACGCTGGCGATGTCTAACCCGCAAACCCATTTCACTATTTTGCGACCGCAGGGGATTTTTGGCCCGCACGATAACGTGCTGTTGCCGCGCCTGATGCAGATGCTGAAATATGGCGGAACGCTGATGCTGCCGCGCGGCGGTGAAGCGCTGGTAGACATGACGTATGTTGAAAACGCCGTCCATGCGATGTGGCTGGCAACCCAAACACAAGCCACAGAATCTGGCCGCGCATTCAATATCACTAATCAGCAACCCCGCCCGCTGCGTACGCTGGTCAAACAGCTGATGGAAAATCTGGATATCAAATACCGCATCCGCTCAGTGCCGTATCCGCTGCTGGATATGATGGCGCGGGGCATGGAGCGTATCAGCAAAAGCTCCCATAAAGAACCAGTGCTGACACATTACAGCGTGGCAAAATTGAATTTTGACCTGACGCTGGATACCCAACGTGCGCAGAAAGAACTTGGCTACGTGCCGGTGATTTCGCTCGATCAGGGGATTATCCGCACCGCCGACTGGCTGCGCGATCACGGTAAACTTCAGGGACTGCACGGTATCGGGCCAAAACGAGACTGACAAAAGTGCGACTGACCGCAATGGTCAGCCGCGCTGATCAGCTATTTGGATCCGGATACTGCTGCAACAATGCCTGAGCAATGGCTTCGGTCTGGGCATCCGCATTCCCGCGATAATCACTCTGCCTGAAATGCATCTGGAACGCTGCAATCACCCGCTTTTGTTGCTGCGGTGTCATATTATCGTCCACTGTATATCCGTACGCTTTCAGCAAGGCCAGTAAATACGCCTGATCCACCGGCTGTTGCGGATTGCGCCCCGCCAGATACTGCTTCACCACATTCGCATCCGGCCAGGCGCCCACGCCGCGTTTCGCCATTTCCTGCCACGGAAATAACGGCCCGGGATCGTCCTTGCGCTGCGGCGCAATATCACTGTGTCCCACCACATTGCGTGGCTCAATCTGATAACGTGCGACAATCTCTTTGCTCAAATTTGCCAGCAAATCAATTTGCGCAGGCGGGAACGGATAGAACTTTTTGCCGAGCAGATAATGGCTGTAGCCTTTGTTTTCCAGCTCGATGCCCACCGACGTATCGTTCAGATTGGTGCGCCCGCGCCAGCCACTGGCACCCGCGTGCCAGGCACGCATATTTTCCGGCACAAGTTGCCACGCCACCGGTTTACCGTCTTCCAGCGGCGGTTTTGCCGGAATAAGGTAATGCGCACTGACGTGCTCATCGGTTAGCGTATTTAATGCGTTGTGGAAATCTTCCGCAGTATAGTGGATGACCAGAAAGCGGATCCGCTGATCCGCACCCTGCGCCTGTCGCGTAGTTTCCAGCCGGAACGGTGCATCGTCCGGCTGTTGGCTGGCGTGCTGACAACCGGCCAGCATCAGTAAAGCGGCGGTTAACAGACCACGCCTGATACACTGGCCGATCATTTGCGATGCACAATGACAGCCGTACCGGAGACGCTCACCATCAGCATGCTGCTGTCTTTGCCCACGGTTTCATAATCGATATCAATACCGACAACGGCATTCGCGCCACGTTCTTTCGCCTGTTCTTCCAGTTCACGGAAAGCAATTTCACGCGCCTTGCGCAGCTCTTTTTCATACGCGCCTGAGCGCCCGCCGACGATATCGCGCACACCGGCAAAGAAATCACGGAAAATATTCGCGCCTAAAATCGCTTCGCCTGTCACCACGCCACAATATTCAGCGATAGTGAAACCTTCGAGGGTCGGAGTAGTTGAAACTTGCATGAGTATTCCTTATCAGTTGTCGTCCAAAGCCTGGCATTCATTTCATTTACAGCATAAACCATGCGTGCGGCATCGAGGTATCAGCCGGTGACTGATTTTCTCTTCGCCATGCATTAAGCCAAATCGGTTTTATACTGTATGGTAAAGAAAGTCATGGTGAAAATGTTCAATCTTTCAGTAAGGAATACGATGAAAAAGAAAACTCTTGTCGCCGCAATCCCGTTGGTGTTCATGTTAAATGCCTGCACCACGGTCGAACCTGCATACAAGGACATTGGCAGCCGTACCGCACCGTGTGTCGACGGCGGCCCGGACAGCGTGGCTCAGCAATTCTATGATTTCCGCATTAAGCAAGGCGGCAGCGGTTTACCAAACTCCAGCCAGCTTGCCGCTTACCGGCCTTACCTGAGTACGGCGTTGTATAATGCGTTACTCAAAGCGCAGTCACAGCCTAAAGTGGATCTCGCCGCCACACCGAATGAAAAAACTGGTAACGGCGCAGTCGACGGCGATATCTTCTCCAGCCTGTTTGATGGCCCGACGTCCGCTTCCGTGGACAGCGCCTCAACCATTCCAAACACTGACGCCCGCAACATTCCTCTGCGCGTGACCTTCACACATGAGAAGGACAAAGGCGCATCCACCAGCTGGAAAGATGAAGTGTTAATGGTACGCGAAGGGAAATGCTGGACCGTCGATGATGTCCGCTACATGGCGAATCTTGATTTTGCTTCCAGCGGAACATTACGCCAGGTTTTAGAACACCAGTAACCGCTCTGCTTTCTAAAAATACCTCGTGAAAAAGGTTGGTCAGTGATGAATAACGTCATTGACCAACACCCCCGTCACAGATAGTTAACAATATGTTGTGCTAGACTTTAGCCTTCCTGCGGCAACACATAATTTTTAAGCCGCGATCGTTGCATAACTATGCTGTGGAAGTTACCATCTGCGGCATCAATGGCTATTCACTATTTGCGCATGAGTATTCAACTTAATAGCATCAACTGCTTCTACGGCGTGCATCAGGCGCTTTTTGACATTCAGCTTAACTGCCCCGCCGGTGAGACTTTGGTTTTACTCGGACCCAGTGGCGCAGGTAAAAGCTCCCTGTTACGTGTTCTGAACCTGCTGGAAATGCCGCGTTCAGGGACGTTGCAAATCGCCGGTAATACCTTCGATTTCACCCGTAAACCGGACGAGAAAGCCGTTCGTGAACTGCGTCAGAATGTCGGAATGGTCTTCCAGCAATACAATCTGTGGCCGCACCGCACCGTGCTCGACAACTTACTGGAAGCCCCGATGCGTGTTCTGGGTCTGACCAAAGATGTCGCGATGCAACGCGCCGAGAAATTGCTGACCCGTCTGCGTCTGACCGATTACGCGGATCGTTTTCCGCTGCATCTTTCCGGTGGCCAGCAACAGCGTGTGGCGATTGCCCGTGCGCTGATGATGGAGCCTCAGGTTCTGCTGTTTGATGAACCGACGGCGGCGCTGGATCCGGAAATCACCGCTCAGATCGTCAGCATCATCCGCGAACTGGCTGGCACCGGCATTACCCAGGTTATCGTGACCCATGAGGTTGAAGTGGCGCGTAAAACCGCCAGCCGCGTGGTGTATATGGAAAATGGCCGCATCGTCGAACAGGGTGATGCCTCCATTTTCGCCCAGCCGCAAACCAAAGAGTTTGCCAGCTATCTTTCCCATTAACTGTATTTTCACCAATACATTGATTGATGTTTTCTACGGAGTTAGCGATGAAAAAATTAGTAATTGCCGCGGTTCTGGCTACCGTCAGTTTGTCAGCCAGCGCGGCTGATACCATCCGTTTTGCGATGGAAGCGTCTTATCCTCCGTTTGAGTTTGTAGACTCCAGCAATCAGATTCAGGGCTTCGATGTTGATCTGGCTAATGCGATGTGTAAAGAGATGCAGGCAACCTGTACTTTTACCAACCAGGCCTTCGACAGTCTGATCCCAAGCCTGAAATTCCGCCGTTTTGACGCGGTGATTTCCGGTATGGACATCACGCCTGAACGTGAAAAACAAGTGTCCTTCACCAATGCTTACTACGACAACTCCGCTATTTTCATCGCGCATTCTGGTCAGTTCGCTGACGTTGCTGCGCTGAAAGGCAAACGTGTCGGTATGCAAAACGGCACCACTCATCAGAAATTCCTGATGGATAAGCATCCTGAAATCACTGCCGTGCCTTACGACAGCTATCAGAATGCCGTGCTGGACCTGAAAAATGGTCGTCTGGACGCGGTATTCGGTGACACCGCAGTGGTGAACGAATGGCTGAAGCAGAACAAAAACCTGGCCGCTGTCGGTGACAAAATCACTGACCCGACATACTTCGGTACCGGTCTGGGTGTTGCGGTTCGTCAGAACAATACTGAATTGCTGACTAAACTGAATGATGCTCTGGCAAAAGTGAAAGCAGACGGCACTTACAAAACGCTGTATTCAAAATGGTTCCAGCAATAAGTTTGCCTATCAATGACTGAATTCCAACCTTTAGCAAGCGCCGCCGGGATGACCGTCGGCCTTGCCGTTTGTGCGCTGATACTCGGCCTGGTGCTGGCGATGATCTTCGCTGTCTGGGAATCCGCGCCGTGGAAGCCGCTTAGCTGGCTGGGCACCGCGTGGGTCACCGTGCTGCGCGGCCTGCCGGAAATCCTGGTGGTGCTGTTCATCTATTTTGGTTCTTCTCAGCTGCTGATGGTGCTGGCCGATGGCTTTAGCATCAATCTTGGTCTGTTCGCGATCCCGATCAAGTTGCCGATTGAGAATTTCGAAGTCAGCCCGTTCGTCTGTGGCGTGATCGCCCTTTCCCTGCTGTATTCGGCTTATGCATCGCAGACTTTACGTGGCGCACTGAAAGCCGTGCCGCAAGGTCAGTGGGAATCAGGTCAGGTGCTGGGCATGAAAAAATCAGCGATTTTCTTTCGCCTGATCATGCCGCAAATGTGGCGTCATGCATTGCCGGGGCTGAGCAATCAGTGGCTGGTGCTGCTGAAAGATACCGCGCTGGTGTCGCTTATCAGCGTGAATGACCTGATGCTGCAAACCAAAAGCATCGCGACCCGTACTCAGGAGCCGTTTACCTGGTATGTGATTGCGGCCTGCATTTATCTGCTTGTCACCCTGTTCAGCCAGTTCGTGATCAAACGCATCGAACTGCGTACCACCCGCTTTGAACGGAGTGCTTCCTGATGTGGGAATATTTACCTGAAGTCCTCAAAGGATTGCACACCAGCCTGACGCTGACCGTGGCGGCGCTGATTGTGGCGCTGCTGCTGGCGATGATTTTCACCGTGATTCTGACGCTGAAAGTGCCGGTCGCCAGCCAGATTGTGAAAGGTTACATCACGCTGTTTACCGGCACCCCGTTGCTGGTGCAAATCTTCCTGATTTACTACGGTCCGGGTCAGTTTCCTTCGATCCGTGAAATTCCGTGGTTATGGGAAGTGCTGTCACAACCGTGGCTTTGCGCGATGTTTGCGCTGGCGCTGAACAGCGCGGCATATACCACGCAGCTGTTTACCGGTGCGGTACGCGCCATTCCTTCCGGTCAGTGGCAATCTTGTGACGCGCTGGGTATGTCGAAGCCCCAGACCCTGCGTATCCTGCTGCCATATGCGTTTAAACGTGCGCTGTCGTCATATTCCAACGAAGTGGTGCTGGTGTTTAAAAGTACCTCGCTGGCCTACACCATCACGCTGATGGATGTTATGGGTCACAGCCAGCTGATGTATGGCCGCACGTATGACGTGATGGTCTTTGGTGCAGCCGGTCTGGTGTATCTGTGCGTCAACGGTTTACTGACCCTGATGATGCGTCTGATTGAACGCCGTGCGCTGGCATTTGAACGCCGCAACTGATTAAGCAGAAAATACCTGAAGGGACGAGAAATCGTCCCTTTTTTTGTGCCTGTAAGACCGGCCCCATGCCAGTTTATAATTTTTTAATCAAATTTATTGCATACAAATTCATTTAATGGCACTTTAATTACCGGTCTCACTTCCTGCCAGTTACCCGATTATATTAATAAAATCAGTAAACTGTACCGTGAAGGGAATGTCATTTTTTGAACAGGAATGTATTGCATGAAAAAGCTGATCCTCGCTGCCCTTTTGTCTGCCACTGCTTTTGCTGCCACTGCTGCAGATACTATTCGTTTCGGTACTTCCGCCACGTATCCGCCGTTTGAATCGATCGGTGCTGATAATCAGATTATTGGTTTTGATATCGATCTGGCGAACGCGCTGTGTAAGCAAATGCAGGAAACCTGCACCTTTACCAATCAGCCGTTTGATGGTCTGATCCCGGCGCTTAAATTCCGTCGTTTCGATGTGATCATTTCCGGCATGGACATTACCGAAGAGCGCAGCAAGCAGGTCACCTTTACCCAGCCTTACTACGCCAATACCGCGATGATCATCGGGCCAAAAGGCAAGTTCGCGTCCATCGCTGACCTGAAAGGCAAACGCGTCGGACTGGAAAATGGCACCACACACCAGAAATACCTGATGGAAAAACACCCTGAAATCACCACCGTCGGGTATGACAGCTATCAGAATGCGATTCTGGATCTGAAAAGTGGTCGCCTGGACGGCCTGCTAGGCGACACCGCAGTGCTAAATGGCTGGCTGAAATCCAACCCGAATCTCGGTGAAGTGGGTGAACTGATTAGAGATCCGCAATACTTTGGTACCGGTGTCGGCATGGCGGTGCGTCCTGATAATAAGGAACTGCTGGCGAAACTGAACACGGCGCTGGAAGGCATCAAAGCCAACGGCGAATTCCAAAAGATCAATGATAAGTGGTTCCCGTCCCACTGATCCCCCGTCATCCTTCGAGCTGACGCTGCGTTGGCAGCGTTCCAATCTGCTCCCGGCAGATTGGTCACTCACCCCGGCCACATACTGATGTATGTGACCGGGGCTCACTCAGTTGCCGCCTGGATTCAACTCGAATGATTTTGGGGAACGGACTATAAAGGCGGCTGTTCTGCGTAACATCTCTCAAAAATGTAATCTGCCAGAACTTATTACATCGAAAAAGTGATATCCGTCACACTACATTCATGGAATGACTTTTAAACTGTTCAACCGTAATCACTGTCGAGATCGAATGTTTATGCACGCACGTTTTCATACCGCCTTTGCGGCACTCCCTGAAAATTTATCCTCCGCGCTTGAGCCATTTCTGCGACATGACGACTTTCCGGCAATGTTCTCTGCGGCGGATGTTGCAGAGATAAAACAAGCGACAGGATTGAATGACGATGCGCTGGCCTTTGCTTTACTGCCGCTGGCCGCCGCCTGTTCCGTCACGCCTATTTCTCATTTCCACGTCGGTGCCATTGCCCGCGGTATTTCCGGCAATCTGTATTTCGGTGCCAATATGGAATTCGCCGGTGCGCCAATGCAGCAAACGGTTCACGCCGAGCAATCTGCAGTCACGCATGCCTGGCTGCGGGGCGAAACCCGTCTGGCTTCCATCACCGTGAACTACACGCCTTGCGGTCACTGCCGTCAGTTCATGAATGAACTGACCAGCGGAACGGCGCTGAATATTCATCTGCCGGACAGAGACGTCGCCACGCTGGGCGATTATCTGCCGCATTCATTCGGACCGAAGGATCTGGATATCACCACCCTGCTGATGGATAAGGTCGATCACGGTTTCAAAACCGATACGACTGATGCGCTGGCGCTGCTTGCGCTGGATGCCTGTAACCAGAGTCATGCGCCTTACAGCAAATCGCACAGTGGTGTGGCACTGGAAACATCCAGCGGCAAACAGTTTGCTGGCCGCTACGCAGAAAACGCTGCGTTTAACCCAAGCCTGCCTCCTTTACAGGCCGCATTAATCTTGCTGAATATGTCGGGAGAAGATTGCCTGAACGTTCGTCGCGCGGTGCTGGTTGAGCAAAAAGAGGCGCTGATCACCCAAAACGATGCCACACGCGCCACCTTAAACGCGCTGGGCTGTCAGGATGTTAGCACGCTGACCTGCTGATAGTGTGAGCGGGTTAACACTAAAGACTCCAATTGCGGAGTCTTTAGTTACATAACATTGTCATTACATTTGTCATTTGAAATCCTTATTTCCTCTCTGTTACCCTCACCGCTCCGAAATATAAAAAACAACATTCTGAATACCGGAAGAGTAAAACGATGGAACTTGAATACGAAAGTAAACGTCCCCTGTACATCCCTCACGCTGGCCCGATCCTGTTAGAATTCCCGCTGCTGAATAAAGGCAGTGCGTTCACCGAAGAAGAACGCAGCAATTTCAACCTCCACGGGTTGCTCCCGGAAGCGGTTGAAACTATCGAAGAACAAGCCGACCGTGCTTACCGCCAGTTTCAGAATTTCAAAACCGACATCGATAAGCATATCTATCTGAGAAACATTCAGGACACCAACGAAACACTGTTCTACCGCCTTCTCGACAGCCATCTCAGCGAAATGATGCCGGTGATTTATACCCCGACCGTCGGCGAAGCCTGTGAACACTTTTCTGATATTTACCGCCGCGCACGTGGCCTGTTTATCTCATATCCGAACCGCGCCCACATCGATGACATGCTGCAAAACGCCACCAAACAACACGTAAAAGTCGTGGTGGTAACTGACGGTGAGCGCATTCTTGGACTGGGCGACCAGGGCATCGGCGGGATGGGCATTCCGATTGGTAAACTGTCTCTTTACACCGCGTGTGGCGGCATCAGCCCGGCGTATACCCTGCCGGTCGTGCTCGACGCGGGGACAAACAATCCGCAACTGCTTAACGACCCGCTATATATGGGCTGGCGTCATCCGCGCATCACCGGTGAAGAGTATGAAGCCTTCGTCGATCAGTTCATTCAGGCAGTAAAAATCCGCTGGCCGAACGTGCTGTTGCAGTTTGAAGATTTTGCGCAGAAGAACGCCATGCCGCTCCTCGAACGTTATCGCGATGAGCTGTGCTGCTTTAACGATGATATTCAGGGCACAGCTTCCGTGGCGCTGGGCAGCCTGATTGCCGCCAGCAAAGCCGCCGGTGGCAAACTGAGTGATCAGACTGTCGCTTTCCTGGGCGCGGGTTCTGCCGGTTGTGGTATCGCCGAGCAAATCGTTGCGCAGATGAAATCAGAAGGTCTGAGCGAAGAAGAAGCCCGTGCAAAAGTCTTCATGGTGGATCGTTTTGGTTTGCTGACCGACAAACTGCCAAACCTGCTGGATTTTCAGAGCAAACTGGTGCAGAAAAGCATCGCACTGGCAAGCTGGGGTATGGCGAATGACAGCATTTCGTTGCTGGATGTGGTGCGTAACGCCAGGCCGACTGTGCTTATCGGCGTATCCGGCCAGCCGGGTCTGTTCACCGAAGAAATCATCCGCGAAATGCATAAACATTGTGCGCGTCCGGTGGTAATGCCGCTGAGCAACCCGACATCACGCGTAGAAGCCACGCCTGCCGATATCCTGAACTGGACCGACGGCGCGGCGCTGGTGGCCACCGGCAGCCCGTTTGCACCGGTAAGCCATAAAGGCACGCTTTACCCTATTGCCCAGTGCAATAACTCCTTTATCTTCCCGGGCATCGGTCTGGGGGTCATTGCTTCAGGCGCCACCCGCGTCACTGACGGTATGCTGATGGCCGCAAGCCGTACACTGGCAGAGTGTTCTCCGCTGGCAACCGAAGGTAAAGGCTCCCTGCTGCCGGACGTCGACGATATTCAGGGCGTGTCTAAATGCATCGCGCTGGAAGTCGGCAAAGCCGCACAGTTGCAGGGCGTGGCGATGGTGACGTCGGAAGATTCGCTGTCGAAAGCGATCGAGCACAACTTCTGGGCACCGCAATACCGCAGCTATAAACGCACCTCTTTCTGATAGAATTTTCGTCAAAAGCTGACCGGCCATGATCCAGACCAATGCCCTGCGCATTGGTCTTTTTTTTCCGCTAAATTGCAGCGCATTACGCAGATTCGAAAGTAATTGCCTGAAAAGTGCTGAAAAAACCCGCGAAGCCGGCCGATACAGAGTCCAACGTATTGCGAACCCCGAAGAGGTAAAGTAGCCTTGGATACGATTTCCATCTGGTCATAACAGGGATACCTATGATTAAGCGACTTATAGCTGGCGTTTTCGGCATCATTATTCTGATGCTGGCTGTCGCTATTGGACTTGATCAGTGGATCAGCTTACGCACCCAGCCTTATATTTACGACGAAGTACAGACCCTGCCACATCGTCAGGTCGGCGTGGTACTCGGAACGTCAAAATATTACCGCACCGGCGTGATCAACCAGTATTACCTGTACCGCATTCAGGGCGCGATTAATGCTTACAACAGCGGTAAGGTAAAATACTTACTGCTCAGTGGTGACAATGCGCAGCAAAGTTACAATGAGCCGAGCACCATGCGACGTGACCTCATCGCCGCCGGGATCCCCGCCAGCGACATTGTGCTCGATTACGCCGGATTCAGGACGCTCGATTCCATCGTGCGCACGCGTAAAGTCTTCGACACCAACGATTTCATCATCATCACCCAGCGTTTCCACTGTGAACGTGCGCTGTTTATCGCGTTGCATATGGGGATTCAGGCGCAATGTTTTGCCGTCCCTTCGCCGAAAAACATGCTCAGCGTCCGCAGCCGTGAAATCTTCGCCCGTCTGGGCGCGCTGACCGATTTGTATCTGCTTAAACGCGAGCCGCGCTTCCTTGGCCCGTTGATCCCAATCCCTGCGATACACAATATTCCTGATGATGCACAGGGCTATCCGGCGGTGACGCCTGAGCAGTTACTGGCTCTGCAACAACAGCTGGAAGACGAGAAGAAAGCCGCTATCGCCAAAGCCGCGGCTGATAAAGCAGCAGCAGATAAAGCGGCTGCGGATAAAGCCGCCGAAGAACAAGCGGCAAAATTGAAGGCCGAGCAGAAAGCCAATGAAGCCGCTCAGGCTGAAACCGAGGATGCCGCTCCTCAACCTGAACCGGCGAAACCGGTGGGCAGAAATCCATTCCAGCAGTGAAAACCACACAGCTCCCACCCCTTCGCAGGGGAGGGAGTTGATCGAGCTCCGAATTTACGACAGCAAAAAGGCCGCATACGCGGCCTTTTGTTTTTACTACCCGATAACTTATTTTTTCTTGGCGTATTTCAAAGAGTCCAGCGCCACCGCGAAGATGATGATGCTGCCTTTGATGATGTACTGCCAGTAAGGGTTGACGCCGATATAGGTCAGACCGTAGTTGATGACGGTGAAGATCAGCACACCGGTTACCACGCCTGCCACAGAACCCACACCACCGGCGAATGATACGCCACCGACCACGCACGCTGCGATGGCATCGAGTTCGTACATAAAGCCGAGGTTGTTGGTCGCACTGCCGATACGCCCTGCTTCCAGCAAACCACCGAAGGCATAGAACACACCAGAGAGCGCGTAAATCATGATCAGGTTTAACGGTACGTTAACGCCTGAAACTTTCGCAGCTTCCGGGTTACCGCCGATGGCGAAGATGTTTTTACCAAAGCGCGTTTTGTTCCACAACACCCAGACGAAAGCGATAGCAATGACCGCATAGAAGGTGATGTAGGAAAGCTTCAGGCCGCCCAGGTGGATAAAGCCCTGTGCAAACTTGGAGAAAGCAGGATCGAAACCGGCAATCGGTGAGGAGCCCACATAGTCGTAATACAGGGAGTTAATCCCGTAAACGATAATCATGGTACCCAACGTAGTGATAAACGGCGTCACGTTCAGGTAAGCGATGATAATACCGTTAAGCAAACCGATCAGCGCGCCGACGATACACACGGTAAGAATGACCAGCGGGATCGGCACCACTTCCAGATGTGGGAAGACTTTGTTGACGTTGTCCATTGCCTGCAACATGGTGGCTGCGACAACCGCCGCTAAACCAACCTGACGACCGGCAGACAGGTCGGTACCTTGTGTGACAATCAGACCCGCCACACCAAGCGCAATAATCACGCGCACAGAAGATTGCGTAAGAATGTTACTTAAGTTAACCAGACTGAGGAAGCTGGGATCCTGGATGATAATAATGGCCAGTAAGACCAGCAGTACCACATAAATCCCGCCCTCTTTTAAATAAGTGAGCACACTTTTCTTATTTAATGCTTTCATAATAAGAACCCTTAAAAATTAGAGATGCAAGGAAGCCAGGCGTAATATTTCATTCTGCGAAGTCGTTTTTGTGTCAACAATACCCGCAACCTGTCCATTACTCATAACCAATATTCTGTCAGTAATACCCAGCAACTCAGGCATTTCAGAGGAGATAATAATGATCCCCTTCTCTTTTTTAGCCAACTCGGTGATTAACTGGTAAATTTCAAATTTAGCGCCAACGTCAATCCCACGAGTTGGTTCATCCAGCATTAATATTTCAGGATTGGTTAATAACCAGCGCCCGATAATGACTTTTTGCTGGTTCCCGCCAGACAAAGAGCCAATACTGGTTTTATGCCCTGGTGTTTTCACGCGCATGGAATCGATAACCCACTGGGTATCGCTTTTCATACGGGCGGTGTCGAGCAATCCGGCTTTATTTTTATATTGACGGATGTTCGAAATCAGCGAGTTAAAACCGATATCCAGATACGCATAAATACCGGTTGAACGACGCTCTTCAGTCACCAGCGCAAACCCGTGATTAATGGCTTCATTGGCGCTGTGATTGTTAATTTTTTTGCCGTGCAGTTTAATGGTTCCGGATACTTTCTCACGGATGCCAAATAATGTTTCAACGATATCCGTACGTTTCGCACCGACCAGACCGGCAATTCCGAGGATTTCCCCTTTATGTAAATCAAAGGAAATATCGCGGATCGAAGGCTGACGCAGTGAAGTCAGATTACGGACTTCGAGGATCACTTCACCCGGGACGTTCTGACGGTCCGGGAAGCGCTGACTGAGTGAACGACCGACCATCATGGAAATGATTCTGTCCATGTCGAGGCCTTCCAGCGACTGAGTGGCAATCCACTGGCCGTCACGCAGGATGGTGATTTCATCACACAGCTGGAAAATTTCTTCCATCTTATGAGAGATATACACAATGCCGCAGCCGCGATCTTTCAGCTTACGGATAATCGTGAACAGGTGGTTCACTTCCTTTTCCGTCAGGGAAGATGTCGGTTCGTCCATAATGACGATTTTGGCATTGTAGGAAAACGCCTTGGCGATTTCGATCATCTGCATCTGGGAAACAGACAATTTACCGACCTTATCACGCGGATCGATATCGATATCCAGCTCATCAAAAATCGCTTTGGTGTCTTTGTACATTTTGTCCTGATCGACAAAAATGCCTTTGGTCGGATAACGTCCCAGCCACATGTTGTCCATGACGGTACGTTGTAACACCAGGTTTAATTCCTGATGCACCATCGACACACCTTGTTCAAGCGCCTCTTTGGAACTTTTAAAATTAACTTCCTGTCCCTGAAAAAGAATCGTACCCGAGTCTTTGCTGTAAATTCCAAAAAGACATTTTAATAATGTGGATTTACCCGCGCCATTTTCACCCATTAAGGCATGGATGGAATGCGGACGCACTTTTAAATTCACATTATCTAACGCCTTAACGCCTGGGAATGATTTATTAATGCCGCTCATTTCCAGCAGGAATTCACCTGGCTTTTCTGTTTTTGTGTCAGATAACGAAATATCGGCCATAGTTGTACCTGGCTAAAGATAAAAATAAACGGATGTATTAATACCTGATGTCAGTAATGCAGCCGGCAAGCGAACCTGCCGGCTGCATCATGACATGACGTCCTGTCAGATAAGCATTAACGTCTCAATACCCTTCATTCTTCACGTTGCAGATGCGTTGGCCGCTCTTATTCGCCCGAATCACTTACCTGAGTAAGCTCATCGGGACTCACTCGTTTGCTGCCTTCCTGCAACTCAAATTATTTTGGGTATAACACTTACTCTTTTTTACAGCTTAACCGCAATATTAATTGCCACTGCTTAACTTTGTTTTTCTTTATTGCTGTCTGTCAGTCTTGATGCTTACTACATAAAACTAAAAGTCAGTCTTATTTCGTGAAAGTAGACAGATTATCTTTATCTACCGCCACGTAAGGAATACGAACGACTTTATTTTCAACTTTCCAGCTGGTGCCATCAGCTGCGGATTTGCCTGCAGCCAGATTTTTAGCCAGCTCAAAGGTTGCTTTAGCCTGGTTGCTTGCATCGTTCAGCACGGTACCGGCCATTGCGCCAGATTTAACCAGTGCCAGCGCTTCCGGCAACGCATCCACACCGAAGACCGGAATGCTGGATTTGTTATGAGATTTCAGTGCTTCTACAGCGCCCATTGCCATTGCGTCGTTGTTGGCGATAACCACTTCGATTTTGTTAGCGTTAGGACCGGACAACCATGCGTCCATTTTGTCTTTCGCCTGAGCGGTATCCCACATGGCGGTATCGAGCTGCAGCTGATCAGTTTTCAGGCCTTCTTTGCCATTCAGGGTGCTGATCACGTATTTAGTACGCGCTTCAGCATCCGGGTGACCCGGTTCGCCTTTGATCAGTACGTACTGGATGGTGCCGTCTTTGTTCAGATCCCAGGCCGGGTTAGCTTTCCAGTGTTTAGCAATCAGCTCACCCTGGATAACGCCGGATTCTTTAGAGTCAGTCCCGACGTAATACGCTTTGTCGTAGCTGTCTAAATCTTTACGGGAAGGTTCTTTGTTATAGAAAACAACAGGAATGCCAGCACCGCGGGCTTTCTCGATAATTACCGGGGCAGCAGCCGGGTCAACCAGGTTGATGGCTAACGCTTTAACACCCTTCGCCAGCATAACGTCAACCTGGTCATTCTGGGTGGACTGGCTGTTTTGCGAGTCATTCATCAGCAGTTGCACATCTGGAGACGCTTTTGCATCTTTCTCAATGGCTTTGCGAACTTCGGACATGAAGTTGTCATCATATTTGTAGACGGTGACGCCGATTTTTGTATCAGCAGCATGCGCGGCAAAACCAAACATCATGCTTGCAGCCAGAGTCGCCAGGGTGAAGACCTTCTTATTCATTTGTATCTCCGGTTATGTAGGGTGTTACAGAATGTGGCACCGGAAATCCATGCGGGAGCAGTACAGATCCACGCTATGTTTGCGGGTGCCTGCCATCCTTGACTTATAACGTCCTGACTCGCTGTGAAACAAGTCCGCCAGGCGGACCCAAATTGAATCATATTGAAAACGAATGAATCATAATGTGCGTGATGTTAATAAACTGTGAAAGTTCTCACAGATTGAAAACGGTTACATCGCGTTATTTGATCAATAAGTGACGGGCGCCACATTTTGCCACGGTGACACCGAATGGCGTCTGACCAGCGTCGGCATAAAACAATGCGATACGCCCGCAGATAGCTGTTCTGCCGCACCTTTTAGCGCCAGTTCGGTTGCCAGTGTTGCCATAGAAACGATCGGATAGCGCACCGTCGTCATCTTCGGACTGGTATAACGGGCAATCGGAATATCATCAAAACCAATCAAAGAAAAATCGTCTGGAATGTTAATTCCGTTTTCTTTCAACACGGCCATCGCACCCGCCGCCATCGAATCGTTATACGCAAACACCGCACTCAGATGTAAATTACGGCCAAGCAATTCCACCATCGCCGCCTCCCCGCCCTGCAGATCCGGCGAACTTTGCGCCCGCCATGCGGCAGGTGGCGCATCACCGCTCTGATGTGCCTGCGTCATTGTCTGCGTCATTGCTTGTGAATAGCCCTGATAACGCTGCAAATCGTCTTCGATTCCGTGACTGGAACCGATATAACCAATGCGCTGATGCCCCTGAGATAGCAGTAAACGGGTCGCCATTTCCGCACCGCTGACGTTATCAAGCCAGACGCAACGGTGTTCGTAGCCCGGAATAACCCGGTTAATCAGCACCATGCCGGAAACCTGATCCATAAAGCGGGAAAGCTCGTCATCGCCCAGTGCTTTGGAATGCACAATCAGCGCGTTACAGCGTTGTCGAATCAAAACCTCAATAGCATGCCTTTCTTTTTCGGCAATATGATAGCTGTTACCTATCAGGACATATTTCTGATGCTGCTGTGCAACGGTATCCACCGCTTTCACCAGCGCGCCAAAAAACGGATCGGAAACGTCCATCACGACAACGCCGATAGTGTCGCTGGTTTGAGTTGCCAGCGCCTGCGCATTGGCATTTGGCCGGTATCCCAGCGTGGCGACCGCCTGTAAAACTTGTTCGCGCGCTTCTTTGCTGGCGATTGCCGGATTGTTCAGAACACGTGAAACGGTGGCGACAGAAACGCCCGCCAGCCGGGCGACATCACGAATGGTGACCATGCGTCGCTCCGTGATCAGCCAGAGAATGGTAAGGAGGAATACGGAAGTTTTTGACCCAGGAAGTAAAAAATGCAGACAAAGAGAAGCGAGGTGAAGTGCTCATGGCGTTTCCTTTATTAGTGTAGTGGTCGTCGGACTGGCACGACCGCTATCCTAATCATTTTGTGAAAACGCCTGCGTGAATCTCGTCACAGGAAAGAAAACGTTTACATACAATTTTGCAACCTTCATCCCAAATCCATCATTTAGGATGATGTATCGACCTCAGGCTCAGGTGGTTTTCAGTTCTTCGCCTGCGGCTTTCGCCGTCAGAAGACGCCATAACCATTCCACCGGCCCCTGACTGAAACGGCGCAACCACAGCAGCGTCACCAGCAGATTACATGCCCAGACCATCGGCACCAGCGCCACCAGTTGCAAGCGGTCGAAGTGCTGGTAGAAGCCGAAAATGTTGAAAAAGGTGGTGCAGATAAGAGTCTGCAACAGATAGTTGGTCAGCGCCGTGCGACCAATCATTGATACCCAGCGCGTCAGTCGCCAGCGGGAGATCTGCGGCCAGAAGCCGTAACACAGCGCCAGATAACTGACGGCCTGCATCAGTGAGCCAATTTCACGCGGCACCTGCAATAAAAAACCACTCCAGCGGTAGTCCCAGACGGTGCGGTATTGCATATAAATCGCCGGGATTTGTATCAGCAATGAAAGCGGTAACAGTACTGCGGCAACTTTACGGTAATGCGAGGGACGAAATCCGCCTTTCAGCCAGCCGCTGCGCATCAGACCGGAACCTATGAGCATTGCGCCCGCCAGTTCCCAGCCATATTGCGCGCCGATCGCCAGAAGACTCGACGACAGCAAATCGAGCCGGTTCTGAATCGCTTCCCAGCCGCCTTTCAGCCGCCAGTATTGTTCATATTGAATCTCCGCCGGTCCCGGAAGCCAGAAACTGCCGGGCTTGGGCGAACTGATAAGCCCGAGCATGGCCAGTACCGCCACGCCAATCAGATACAAAATAATGCCCGTGGAAATCAGCGACTGACTGCTGCGCCCTTCCCGCACCATCCGCCAGCACACCAGACCGATCAGTCCGTAAGACAGCAAAATATCGCCATCCCACAGCAAGGTCGCGTGTAAAAATCCGCACAGCAACAGAATCGAAAGACGCGCCTGGATCCAGTGTTTACCACGCGGCAGCAACAAATACAGTCCGCCGCCAAACAGCATGGCGAACATCATCAGGAACTTGCCCTGCGCCACGACGTCGAGCACCGCCCATGTCCAGGTATCAGAAGTCGAGGGAGTACCGGCAAATGCCGGATTCAGGTAAGCGGCTTTCGGTAACCCGAAGGCGCTGATATTGAGCAGAAGAATGCCAAAAATGGCGAGACCACGGGCAAAGTCGAGCGTGGCAATACGTGAGCGCATACCTGGCGTTCCTGTTAACGGTAAGGAGCTGATAATTGTGCGGGCTCCAGACAGACTAACGGCACCCTGAAGGTGCCGCAATATTAAAGTGTCTGACTGTTTAAAACGCTGCTGTTAGCTGGCGTGTCTTACGGTTCTTAAAAATTCTTGTCGCGTATTCTGGCTGGATTTGAAAAGACCGCCCAGAGACGTCGTGGTCGTTGCGCTGGTCGCGTCACGCACACCGCGCGCTTTCACGCAGTAATGCACCGCATCAATGGAAACCGCCACGTTGGTGGTGCCGAGCAGGGTCTGCAAGGCCACCAGAATCTGCTGGGTCAGACGTTCCTGAACCTGTGGACGCTGCGAGAAGAACTGCACGATGCGGTTGATTTTCGACAGGCCAATCACAGTGTCTTTCGGGATGTACGCCACGGTCGCTTTACCGTCGATGGTCACGAAATGGTGTTCGCAGGTGCTGGTTAGCGTGATGTCGCGCACGGTGACCATTTCATCCACTTTCATCTTATTTTCGATGACGGTGATTTTCGGGAAGTTGGCGTAATCGAGCCCGGAGAAGATTTCATCCACATACATCTTGGCGATGCGGTGCGGCGTTTCCGCCAGACTGTCATCGGAAAGATCCAGATTAAGAAGCTGCATGATACCGGTCATATGTTCCTGGATCCGCTGCTTGCGCGTTTCATTGTCGATCGGCAAAGCTTCACGCAGAGGGGTTTCCAGACCACGGGCTAACAGGGCCTCGTGAACCAAATTGGCTTCTTTACTCAGGATTGGCATTCTTTCTTTCTCCGGCAGATGTAATCACTTTGACGCAGATCACGCTAAAGTGAGGTGGCTTACTGTAGAGGAGAGCCGGTTCAGAATCCAGTGATAGTGTTTCATGATGGATGAAATAGCTGCAACTTATCGGTTATGCCGGAAGACCAGCGCCCCTGCAATAATGAAACCAGCCAGCGCGACGTACAACGCAGGCTCCAGCTGATGCGTCAGCGCGGTAGAAATTGCCGACAGAACCGGGCCAAATAACTGACCGACGGCGTAACCGGTGGTCAGCAATCCGGCCATATAACGGCTGTGATTCGGCGCCAGTTCACGGCTGCACTGCAAAGCGAGTTGAACCACGCTGAGGAAACCGCCGCCGGTCAGCAATGCGCCGAGCACCAGACCGGTCACGCCCGGCACCACTTCCGCACATAAAATTCCCAGCCCCTGCGCCCATAATGTCAGCGCCAGACGTTTATGCGTCGTCAGGCGGTGCCGGGTCAGAATGCCGATGATAATACCGATAACCGCCGCGCCGCCAAACACCGGCCAGACGAACTGCGCGAACAGGCTGTCAGGAAAACGCGCACTCGCCATTTGCGATAAAAACGTCGCCGGAAGGATGTAACCAAAACCCGCCAGACTGTAACTCCACACCAGACGTTTCAGCGCAGGCGTCATCACTAGCGGTTCCGTCGCCACATGGGAACGGTGCAGATCGCCTTTGCGCGGCAGGTTCGGGGTGATAATCGCCACAAAAATCAGCGCCAGCACGCCGTAGACACACCAGGCCTGCGCCGAGCTCAGCTGCAAACTGTGGATACCGACCGCTAACGTGCCGCTGAGAAAAATTCCCGCCCCTGGCCCGGCGAAAACCGCCGCACTCAGTGCCGGACGGCCATAATGCGCCAGCCGTTCGTTACACCACGCCGACACCATTACCATCGCCCAGCCGCTGGTCCAGCCAATCATGAAGCGCACAATGCTGTGCAGCACTTCACCGGAAATCACTGCGGATAATAACGTCAGAACTACCCCGCCCCACACGCCGAGCCACAGACGGCGTTCGAGATGTTTGCTGGCACGCATTCCATCGAATGCGCCGCACAGATAACCAAGATAGTTGAAGGCCGCGACCAGCCCGGCGCCGGTCAGGCTGAACTGATGTTCAGCTATCATTAAAGGAACCTGCGGCGTAAAGGCGAAGCGCCCGATACCCATCGCGACCACAAAAGCCAGAAAACCACTTAATGCAATACGAAAAGCCATAACTGCTCCGTCAGAAGAAACCGCGATGCAACATATCAGAAACAATGAATAAACATACTCAAAGCCTGTTGCCGAAAACAGCAGATTTCTTAAAAGAAAGTTAATTGGAAGTTGTGGCTATGATGCCTTATGAGTACAATCACGAAAACTGAATAATACAAACCAACTTGCTTACGATAAGAGAACACAGGAACCCATAATGGATCTGACTCAGTTACGGATGTTTTGCTGCGTAGCGGAAACCGGTTCGCTGGCGCGTGCGGCAGAGCAGTTACACCGCGTGCCATCAAACCTGACCACCCGTTTACGCCAGCTCGAACTCGAACTGGGTACAGATTTGTTCATCCGTGAAAAACAGCGCATCCGCCTTTCCGCGATGGGTCACAACTTCCTTAACTACGCCGAACGTATTCTGGCGCTGAGTGATGAAGCCATGAGCATCACACATGCCGGAGAACCTGCCGGGAACTTCGCGCTGGGCTCGATGGAAAGCACGGCAGCAACGCGTCTGCCTTCGTTGCTGGCGGCCTATCATCAGAAATTCCCGCAGGTGGCATTGTCGCTGGTGACCGCCACGTCCGGTGAAACCATCGACAGCGTGCGGGCGGGACGTCTCGCGGCGGCGCTGGTTGATGGCCCGATCGATTTTGACGACATCAACGGTTGTATCTCTTTTCACGAACGCATGGTGGTGATCAGTCCGCTGCGCGAATCACCGCTCGACGTGCCCGCCGGTCGCAGCGGTCATACCGTTTTTGCGTTTCGCCCGAGCTGTTCCTACCGCCAGCGGTTGCAGGGCTGGATTAAGCATATGAATGTGCCGGTTGCCAACACAATGGAGATCCAGTCCTATCATTCAATGATGGCCTGTGTCGCCAGCGGTGCGGGTATCGCGATGATCCCGCGTTCGGTGCTGGAACAATTGCCCGGGCACGAACGGGTAGAAATTCACGAAATTCCGGATGAATTCGCCGATACCGCCACCTGGCTTATCTGGCGCAGGGATGCGTTCAGCCCGAATGTCCGGGCGCTGAAAGAACTGATTATTGAACAGAATGACGGTGTGATCCCGTTACTGAAACACCCGCTGGCTGGCGAACATGACCCGGCTTTGCATCCGACGTATTAACCTGAAATCTGATTAAGTAAAAAACACCTGACTGGAGCTACATAATGGAAATGATTAAAACGCGTGCGGCCGTCGCCTGGGGCCCGAATCAACCTCTGTCCATCGAAGAAGTCGATTTGATGCCACCACAAAAAGGCGAAGTGCTGGTGCGTATCGTCGCCACCGGTGTTTGTCATACAGACGCTTACACGCTGTCCGGCAAAGATCCGGAAGGCGTTTTCCCGGCAATCCTCGGTCATGAAGGCGGCGGTATCGTTGAAGCCGTTGGCGAAGGCGTCACCAGCCTGGCCGTCGGCGACCACGTGATCCCGCTGTACACGCCGGAATGTGGCGAGTGTAAATACTGTAAATCCGGCAAAACCAACCTGTGTCAGGCGATCCGCACCACACAAGGTAAAGGCCTGATGCCGGACGGCACCACCCGTTTCTTCAAAGACGGCAAGCCGATTTTCCATTACATGGGCACTTCGACTTTCTCCGAATACACCGTTGTTCCTGAAATCTCCCTGGCGAAAATCAACAAAGAAGCGCCGCTGGAAGAAGTGTGTCTGCTCGGTTGCGGCGTGACCACCGGCATGGGCGCGGTAATGAACACGGCTAAAGTCAAAAAAGGCGACACCGTGGCGATCTTCGGTCTGGGTGGCATTGGCCTTTCAGCGATTATCGGCGCAGTGATGGCCGGCGCAGGCCGCATCATCGGTATCGATCTGAACACCAGCAAGTTCGATCTGGCACGTAAACTCGGCGCTACAGATCTGATCAACCCGAAAGATTACGACAAGCCGATTCAGGAAGTGATCGTTGAAATGACCGACGGCGGCGTGGACTTCTCCTTTGAATGTATCGGCAACGTCAACGTGATGCGTTCCGCGCTGGAATGCTGCCACAAAGGCTGGGGCGAATCCGTCATCATCGGCGTGGCCGGTGCCGGTGAAGAAATCTCCACCCGTCCGTTCCAGCTGGTGACCGGTCGTGTATGGCGTGGTTCCGCATTTGGTGGCGTGAAAGGCCGCAGCCAGTTGCCGGGCATTGTGCAGCGTTATATGGACGGTGAATTCGCCCTGAACGATTTCATCACCCATACCCTGCCGCTGGAAGAAATCAACGAAGCGTTTGACCTGATGCACGAAGGGAAATCTATCCGCACGGTTATTCATTTTAATAAGTAAGGAATGTTTCGATGAGCAGCTCGATTGAACTACTCGAAGAACACCGGATGTTTGGCGGCTGGCAGCAGCGCTACCGTCATACGTCTGCGAGCCTGAATTGCAGCATGACGTTCAGCATTTATCTGCCACCGGCAAAAGACGATGCACCGCCGCCGGTACTGTACTGGCTGTCGGGCCTGACCTGTAATGATGAAAACTTCACCCTTAAAGCCGGGGCGCAGCGCGTCGCGGCTGAGCTGGGGCTGATTCTGGTGATGCCGGACACCAGCCCGCGCGGTGAAGGTGTCGCCAACGACGAAGGCTACGACCTCGGTCAGGGCGCAGGTTTTTACCTGAACGCCACGCAGTCGCCGTGGGCAGCGCATTACCGGATGTACGATTACCTGCTCGATGAGTTGCCTGCGCTGATCAGCGGGCATTTCAAGGTCAGCGACCGGCAGTCAATCTTCGGCCATTCGATGGGCGGCCACGGCGCGCTGATGCTGGCGTTGCGTAATCCCCAGCGTTTCTGTTCTGTGTCCGCGTTTGCACCGATTGTGAACCCGGCTCAGGTGCCGTGGGGGCGTAAAGCTTTCACTGCGTATCTGGGGGATGACGAAAGCCAGTGGCTGCAATACGACAGTTGCCACCTGCTGAGTGCATTGCCTGCGGATCAGAAAACGTTCCCGATTTTAGTTGATCAGGGCGACGACGATCAGTTCCTGGCGGATCAGTTGCAGCCGTCAAAGCTGGCAGAAATCGCCCGTCAGCGCGGCTGGCCTTTACAGTTGCGCGC